>NZ_JAFGYJ010000021.1:0-116361 GCF_017490805.1 Pseudomonas sp. 43(2021) | reverse complement strand
CCTTCGCCCCTTCGTGCCGATCGCTGCCTAGAGCCTCGCCCGGTGATCGGTGGTGAGGCGGGAGAGGGGGAGGCGGCAGCCATCGAAAGAACGCCCCTGTCTGTCGGGTTTGCTTCCGAGGATCTCGTAGGCTGCACAAGCGCCTGTTATGATGGCAGATGGCCGCGAAGCTCCAAATAAGGACATTTATGCAAGTGCTTTCTTACGGGATTTCCCTGAGTACTGAAAATAAACAAGTCAATATTTCTGATTTGTTTAACTTTCTTGTCAAGAAAAATGGCAGCGATAACAATCAGAAAAGTCTTCTTCGTCGGATTTATGTAGACACCTCAGCGGATGCAGATTTCTTTTTGGGGATGGTAGTCACAATCAAGGATCAGCGAAGATTCCTACAGCTGATGGGTGGTGGCGGTGCACTTAAGGTAAAAGTGAGCGACCTTAAGGGGGAAAATAAACTTCTTGAGTTTAATTTTTTTGCCGTAAACAAGAAGAATGGTCTGGGTCTCTATCAGTATTATCATGGCTCATGTTCACCGCTAACTTTTGGAAGCTACCTCCGCTCTGAGTTTCGAGAGTTAGCAGACGCTCGGCGAGATCTAGCGTTAAGTAAGGTGGAGCAAAAGCGTGGCTCAAAGAAAATAGAAGATAACATTCGCCGAGAGCTTCGCCCTCCTCTTGAGTTTCAGCAGCTAGTCAGAAAGGACAATATTGAAGCAGTCTTAGAGCGCTACAAAAAAATTGTGTCCTTTGAATATGATGTCGTGGCCGTTGACTCGATAGCCCAATATGCTAGGCCTTTGAGTGGCCTTGTGAGAAAAATACGTCAGCGCGTACGCTTCAATACTGACTCGCCGAAGGACACTCTGGTTCGAGGCATCGCAGAGATGATGCCGAACGTTGAGAAAAATTCGGCTAGAGTGGCAGTGCTTAATGATGATGATGAGCCAGTATCGATTCGGGTCGTAGGCATGCCAGAGAATTTTGGCGAGCAAGATTACGATATGGTAGCTGAAGCTATGGACGATTTGGATCTCACGAAGTTTCAATCACACCCATGTCTTGAAAGCCTAATGAGTACATGCCGCACTACCTACAGCTCTATATTCATGGTGGAATTCGATGAAAAGTAGAGTCACGCTAGTCGCTATCTGTGTGTTTCTCTGCACGGTTTTGGTTTATGCGATTATTGTCAAGTTAATGTGTGAAAACCTCACTTTAGCCTGCGATGCGATACACCCATTTCAGGCTTTCTATGCCGAGAAATTGAGAGCTAGCTTGTTTGCCGGCTTTCTGACCGTTGGAAGTTTTTTGATGTCTTTAAAGACGTTCATTATTGTGAATATGAAAAAAGAGGTTTTTGACACTCAAGGATACAAGGACAAGTTTGCCAAGGCGAGCACAGGCAAGCTGTATGATCCGCTGAAGGAACTTAGTGATATGCTTTTTGCCACTATCGTTACCTGTATCATCGCATCGGTCTCGCAGCTCACGATCGGCTTGATCCCTACAGTCCTCACATCCATACTTCCTATTTCAATCGCAATTATGGCGCTCATCCTTCTATCTTGGAGTTTGTATCTGATTCGCAAAAACCTTGAATCAATGTTCGAGCACATTGGCAGTAATTGATTTTGTGGATTTATTGAAAATACAAGTTTGGTGGTTTTCGATAATAATGTGTTTTTAGGGTGTCCTCATAGATGAGGACACCCTGGCACACGCCAGATATCGGGCATTTGCACCTGACTTAGACTTACTTAAGCCTTGTCCTGCGCCAGGATCGATGCCGAGATGATAGCCCCGCCCCAGCGCCGGTGGCCGATACAGATCGGCACAGGCAGGCCGCTGGCTGTGGTGTTCTTGGCGCTGCCAAAGGCGTAGCTCGCCAGGTTCTCGGGCGAGCCGCTATAGCTTAGCCCGCTAGCCTGCGGGCTGAGCATCTGCAGCACTCCACCGGCCACGTTAGCAATACCAGCGCCCATCAGGCCAGCAGCAAGGCCGCCTGAGGCGAACGAAGCGGCGACGATCAGCGCTACGCCGAGAACAGTCTGCAGTAGACCGCCCCGCTTGCTGCCGTGAATGACGGGGACAAACCAGAGCTCCCGTGCGCCGCCTCGATCCAGATCACCTTCACCAATGTTCTTGCCGTTCTTGAAGACGGCGAAGCGCAGCCCACGGCCCTGTGCTTCAGCCAAGTCACGGGCGAAGCCTGGATAGTTTGCATCCAGCGCTTTGGCGGCCTCTTTCGCATCACCGCGTTCCAGCAGGAAGTGGTGGTGTTTGCCGTACTTCTTGCCCAAGAAGCCGCCCAGGCGGATCTTGGTTTTCGGCGCATAGTCGATCACTGTCGCGGCCATCACACGGCCTCCTGTGGCATAGCCAGGTGCACGCCCAGGCGACGAGCAAGCATCTCGCGACACTGCAGCGCCTCCAGGCGGATGGCGGCCTCTCGGGCAGGATCAGGGTTCCAGTTGGGCGCATAGCTGCACATGGAGGCGCGAGCGCCGCGCAGGTTGCCTCGCAACAAGTCGGCGGATATGCGCGCCTCCTCTTCGGTGAAAAAAACACCATCGAGCTTCACCCTCTGACCGGCCTGGACGTTCTCGACTTCCCACAGCAGATAGCAGGGGCCGCCTTTGTCCAGGGTGAAGGTGGCCACGTCGCAGGCTCGGGCGAAACGCTCTTGAAAGGTGGATGGAGCTGGTTGGATGGTCATCAGCGGTAGCCTCCAGGTGTTAACTCGTCGGTGTTAAAGCGTTAACTTTTCGAGGTTAAAGGTGTTAACCCTGTTAAGGTCTGCCAGAGAGTGTTATCGGTCTCTATGCCGCTATATCCGTGGCTTCCAGCCCCATGCGCGTTCGGCATGGTGTTAACGTCGGATTAACATTTTTTGTTAAAGGGGGAAAAAATCTGTGCGTGGGGTCGTAGGCGGTCTAGGTCAGCGGACCTTCCAGACTTTCGACCCGCCCCCCTCAGTAGTCCGGCGCTTTGTACGGCGGCGCCGACCGGATCTGTTCCAGCGCTTCTGCTGCGCTCAGGCCGCTGGCCAACAGTCGATCAATCTCTTTGCTCAACCGCTCACGCTCCTCCATCTGGCGCAGCAGGGCGCGGCTGTGGGCGATCTGGTTGAGGGCTCGTTGAACTGGCTTGGGTAGATGGGTATGGCTCATGGTCTTCTCCGGTGTGAATGAAAAGGCCCGCGAGTGCGGGCCAGTGTCGGATCACCCCACAAAGGAAAGAAGGGCTCCGACTGCTGCGGTTAGGGCTACGTGGCACTCACAGCTAACCCACGTTTGCGCTTACGGTGTCGGCGCACCGGTCAGCGTCACCAGGCGGGTAGCTGTAGGAGCGAACACCGCCAGGCCGGCGCGCAGCTCGGCCAGAATGGTCACCAGGTTGCGGCGGAAGTTGTCACCGTCGTGGCGGCTTGCCTCGACAGTTACCTGCTGACGGTCCAGCAGCGCAGCGGTGGTGGTGTCGAGGATCAGCGCTTTGCCCTGCGGCATGCCGTTGGTGACGACAACAGGTGTACCCCACAGGCTGGGCGGCGCGGGATCGCGTGGCGTGCCGATCACATACTGGCCATCGCCGTCCTCGGCCCGCTCGCTTTCAATGGCGAACCAGTCACGCGGATTCATCACGATAACGTTCGGATTCCAGCCTTCGGCCTTGAGGTCAGTGAGCGCGGCGCCGATGCGGTCAACTGGCTGGCCGGTGGTAATCCCTGCGTCGGTGGCCTGGGCGTTGAAGCCGAGGATCTCGCCATCGCCCCCAGCGCCGGTAATCAGTTCAGCCTCCAGCTTCTGGCGCACCCCCACGCCCAGCAGCAGATCCACTTGGCCACTGAGCTGGTCATTGTCCTGCAGCACCTGCAGGCTTGCTGGAATCCAGGTGGCGATGGTGGCGATCTCAGCGCGCACGGGTTTACCCGCCACTTCACCCTCGGCCTTCTCGTCGCCTTCTTTCTTCTGATAGGCCGCACCGTTCAGGTAGCCATCGAGACGTACGAATTCGTAGGTGGCGCTGGTTACGGGGATGACTGGCAGAACATCGAGCAACGTGAGACGCGGCTGGGGAGTGCCACGGATGCCAGCACCGTCACGCTGAGGTGCGGTTGGATAACTGGTGGAGTCGGCACCGCCCTTGTTCGGGTTGGTGATCGCCGCGCGGATGCCCACCTCGCAATTGATTTGCCCGGTGGATTTCTGGCGGCCATTGCGCATTTCGCCTACGCCTTCTGCTTCAAGCACGCTAGCAGTGACGACGTTGCGATCAGTGACGCCGCTAGGGGCTGCGCTGCCGTGGCGGCCAGAGGCGAGCTTCTGTTCAGTTTCGAGCAAGCGGGCGCTGAGCTCGGCCTGCTTGGTGTTGAGGCCTTCTTTGAACTCGGTGATCTGCGCACCGATCTTGGTGATGGCTTGGTTCAGCTGGCTGACGTCCTGCTGATACGGGTCTGGCATAGGATTCTCCGGGGTGTTGAGTTGATGCCCTCTACCCTATGCGCGCACGCACACCCCGGTCAGCGGTTAACTTCGACGTCCTCAGTCGGTATCCGTCGCAAAGCGCACTATGTCGGCTATTTTGTAGAACCGCCGATTGCCACGGCGCACGAACGGCAGCGGTGAACGACCCTCGGCAGCCAGACGGCGCAGGTAACTGGGGGCATATCCCAACAGGTCTGCCGTGGCTGGCTCAGGCACCAGGCCACCAATCAGCGGGGTGATGCCAGCCTGGGCCAGCCGCTCGGTAACGTCCTGTTCAACGTCCACCATGATTTACATGCTCCTCTGTGATGCATCCAGAATTTCGCTAGAGGCCGCGTGGTTCTTGGCCTGTGGCGAATCTTGTGAAATTGCGTATCTCGGGTATGTCTCGCCTGTGAGTGCGCTCAACCCGAGCCCGTCTAAATGGTCGTGCCAGCGCTCCAGGGCTTGGCGCTTGAGGGCTTCGGCGGTGGTGTGGATATAGGTGGCGTCCATATTGCGCAGGGCGTGGTTCACCAGCATCTCGCCCACCAGGTAATCCACGCCCAGGTCCATCCAGCAGGTGCGGGCGACCTTGCGCACGTCATGGCTAGTCCACTGGCGGTCGCTCAGTTCGGCAAACACCTGGCTCGCTGCCGTGGCGCCCAGTGGCCCGCGCCGGCTGGCTGGGAACAGGTAGGCCCCTTGGTAGCCCTGCGCGGCTTGCTGGGTCTGATAGCGGCTCAACAGTGCACAGGCCTGGCGGGTGAGCGGCAGGGTGTGGTTCTGTTTGGTCTTGGTGTCGTCAGCGGGGATGAACCACTGGCCGGCCTGTAGATCGACGTTGCGCCACAGCGCGCTGCGCGTCTCGCCCAGGCGGGTACCGTGGCACAGCATCATCAGCGCCAGCAGGGCGTCACCGGGCCGCGCCTCGCTCCAGGTGGCCAGCTTGGCCAGCAGATCGGGTAAGTCTCGCTCCCGCAGCCGTGACGACTTAGGCTTGATCCGCACCGCCACGAAATCCCCGAAGCGCAGCGAGCCCAAGGGGTTCTGCTCGATCATCCCAAGCCGGTGCGCCTTGCGCATGGCCACCGCCAGCACGTTGAACACCAGGCGCACGAACGACAGGGCATAGCGCTCTTGCAGTGGCCACATGAGCCGCTGATCGAGCGTGGCCTTGCTCACCTCGGCCAGTGGCAAGTCATGCAGCCGTGGCGCTAGGTGGCAGGTGATGGCCGACTTCGCGCCGGCCTTGCGCTTGGCCGACAGGTTGCGATCGCGCAGCATGCGATCCAGGTACCAGTCCAACAGCTCCCCGGTGCGGCTCCAGGTGCTGGTCAGCGAGGTGGCCTCGGCATCTGCGGCACGGCGCCCCAGGATGGCCGGCAGGGCGGTCAGCATGGCCTTGGTGGTCAGGCTGGGGAAGTCGCCGGCCTTGCCCCACTTGCCCCTGACAACGACGTGCCAGGCGCCCCGGGTGCGGTCGACGGTCGAATAGCGGAATCGCAGCTCGGGGTAACGCGGGTCACGCAATTGGCGCACTGGCTGGCCGGCCTGCTTGCGTATCTCGGCGTCACTGAGGGTGATGTGTTTGGTGGTCATGTTTGCTCCTCAAACTGAGGGTGTCGTTTAACCGAACCAGGCCAGATGATCCGAATCAGACCAAATGAGCCGATTCGGATCAGGGCGCCACTGTGCCGAAAGCAACACACTGTGGCGTTTTCTACACAGTGGCGAACGCGATCGGGCCATCCGATAAGGTGGGAAAATCCCGTGTTTTGCCGAAGCGGGAATTCGCGCCAACCTCGTCGAGCGCTCGCCGATTGCTCGCCTACGTATCCACTGAGTCTCGTCACGGCCCCACCTCCGCACCTGGCCAGCGCACGCGCACGTCGGCCAGCGCTTCGTCGCGGGTAATTGGCTCGCTGATCATGGTGAATGGCCGGCACCCCGGGACCAGCACCGTCCAGTTGCAGCGGCGCTCCAGGCCATCGTTCGCAGCCAGCTCGGCCAGCAGTGCGAGCCGGTTTGCCTTCACGTACTTGCGCACATCGTCGGTCAGCTTTGAGGCGGGGGAGATCCGCACCCGCATACCTTGCTTCTTTGCGGAAAATCCACGTTCCAGCAGGTAGTCGAGCGCAGCCATCACAGGTCCTCCGCGTCATCATCCAGTGATGCAAACGACGCGGCGCCCGGCTGCGGATCTCCTTGCTGATCCTCACACTCGTGCCCATTTTCGTTACTCGTGCCCACGCCAGAGGATGGGCACGAGTGGGATTCTGTGGGCACGAGTGGTTGAAAGGGCGCGAATGAGCCACCCGCTTGGGGCAATGACCAGAACGACTTCACATCCTTTTTGTTGCCGGTTCTGGCGGTGACTACAGACAGCTTTTCTCTGGCCCGGCGAATCTGCTTTTCGGTGTAGCCATTGCGCCTCATCAGGGCCTTCGCTTCATTACTTTCGAGGGGGTTGTCCTTCAAGATTCGGTAGAGGCAGTCGCTGGGATCATCCAGGTCTTGTGCCTCCTCATCACTGGATGCCTCCGCTTCTCCTAGGATTTCCCGGGCGCTACCTTCGATGGCTTCGCCCCACACCACGCGAGTAGCTTCAATCCCATCTCCGATGTCGCATGGCTCGATGGTGTATGAGACACCTCCCTCGTCAGCGCCGATGTTCGACTTCGCTCGCGCCAGCACGCGTTGGTCGGAGTCTTCCTGCTTGGCGGCTACCAGTACTGTGCGCGCCAGCGCCGAGAACGCTTGCGATCCGATAACTCGATCAGCAGGCGACGAGCCAGCGCCACCCTTGGCAAAGTGGGAAATTCCCACCACGGCGCAAAGGTTCTGCTCGGCGAAGTCCACTACGCCTTGCAACGCCCGACGCACGTCATTGGCCTTGTGCATGTCGCCTTTCACTGCGCTAACGATGGGGTCGAGCATCAGAAGCGACACACCGCCAATCTCGCTGGCCGTCTCACGCAAACGGACAATGTCGTTTGCTGGGTCGAATGGATCGGCGTCGCCCCTGGCGTTGGTGAGCCCCTGGATGATGTAGACGCGGCTCATGTCAGCGCCAGCAGCGGTTAAACGGGGAATCAACGTATCCGCTGGATCATCTTCACTGGACCAGATGAGTGCATTACCCGGCTCGCTACAACGGTTGCCATCGGGCCAGCGTCCACCAGTGGTGATGGTGGCGATCAGACCGATCAGCAGCGTGGTCTTCCCGGTACCGCCAGCGCCGGCGAGGATGTGCAGCTTTCCTTTAGCCAGCCATCCAGGCCACAGCCAGCGGATGGGAACGGCCTTGATTGTCGACGCCTTAACCGCATTGACGCGCCATAGGGGGGTTACGTTTTCACGATTGATGGGGCTAAGAGGCTCGGTCCATTCTTGTGCAAAGCGATCTGTAGTCATTTGACCCCCAGGCGCAGCTTGGCGAGGTTGAAGCGCGCCAGGTCGTCACCTTCCAACTTCCCTTGTCGCTGGAGAAGGTGGCCGATTCGATAAACCATGCGCTCATGTTCAATTGCCGTCTTGCTTGGGCCGCGCCGCGGTTGTTTATCGCCGGGAAACAAGTCTCGCAAATCCAGACCGATTGCCGAGACAATCTCTTTTGTTGTGCAGCCGGCCCAGCATTTGAGCAAGACGACACCATCCGAAGTTTCGCTAATTGCCAAACTGGGATGCTTGTCACTGTGCGCGGGGCAGCAGGCTTTCCATTTGTCGGCGCCAGCAGACTTAACTTTGTCTAATCGGATAAGCACTTTATCCAGGCAAGCCGACCCCATCGGCGCATGTGCACCGTTTTGGATGTTCATGGTTATGCTCCGGGTTTGACTTCGGACAAATGGAGAGTTGCTGCTGCGCTTGTGTCAGACAAGTTGGCAACCAGACTGCCGAGGCTTTCGAGAAGCCAGCCTATATCAGTTACTGCTCCAGAGTTCAGGCCGGTGTCGTCGTTCGAGGCTGTACAAGCCAGCAGGTGACCAATGCCGGATATCCCATGCGCGAGTACGGAAACACAGCTTTCAGTTGCCTGCTCTGTCGCTTTCAGCTGACCGGGAGTCATGTTCTTCAGCGCTTCGTGGCGTGGCAGAAGATCGTTCCAGTAGCTCATTGAACACCCCCAACTTCGGTCGCGCTGTAGCTATAGCCGATGTGCCGGTGCCGCCAGCAAAAGTTCTGCGAGCCGAGTTTGACGTTATCGAGCTGCGCGTAGAGGTCTTTCGAGATCGGATGCTGCTGACCAAGAGCCGGGATAATCATCGCCGTAAGGATACATTCGAGCTTTTTGAACGCCTCCCTGGCCTGGTTTTGGTGGTGGCATTCGAAATCGGCGAGAACGGCCGGCGCCAGCACTGTTTGCTTCGGACCACGGATCATTGCTCACCTCCTTGGGCTTCCAGGGCGCGGGCTTGATCCATGTGCTGGTTGTAGCGCTTCAAGCGGACGGACAGGGACGAGTTTGCGCGGAGGGCGCTGAGGGCCATCTTGCGGTGGGCAAGGGCGCGAATTTTGGACGGAATGAGGGCGGTCATGGTTGTAGCTCCTTGATTTGAGGAGCTGCCACGGATCGTCGCCAAACGATTTAGGGTGGCAGCTGTACGCAGGTTGGCGAACCGGGAATCAAGGAACCCGGCAGACCCGAAGGTCTCCCGCGCACAGCCACCATAGAGCCGAATGCTGGGCACAAAAAAAGCGCCAGATTCAGTTGGGGCGCTTATGCGCCTTGATTTGTACGGGTCGCCAAACCCGGTCGCTGAATTTGCAACGACAACCGGACGATACAGCGAGCGTTGGATGGGTGCAAGTCTTACTCGTGCCCATTTTTTCCACTTGTGCCCATCCCTGTGAGTGGGCACGAGTGAGAAATATGGGCACGAGTAAGGAGAAAGGGCATCAGCGGAGCCAGGGCAGGTCATCACGCCACCTCCCCGCGGCTGGCTGCAATCTGCTCATCGCACCAGGTGTGAATCTCGGCCTCGATCCACACGACGCACTTCGGGCCGAGCGTGACTTGCTTGGGGAAAGCGCCAGCAGCGATACGGCGGTAAATCTCGGTGCAGGACAGGCCGGTGATCGACTCAACGTCCTGGCGCTTGATGAAGCGGCGAGCGGGTGGGGTGGTGTTGGTAAGGTTAGCCATCGTCTGCGCCTCCTTGGGCGTTTTCGGTAATCGACGATGGCTATGCTTGCAGCTGCTCAAGGAACAGGGGCCTAAGTAGGGTTTGGTGATTCCTACTTAGGACTTATCGTTTACGCCAAGCGGCTGTCCACTGCTTCAGGGATATCGCTCAGAATTCTGCGGATTGTCTCGTCATCCACACGAGCTCCGATTTGTTCTGTCAGCCTTTCGATGCGCTGAGCAGCCCCCCGTGCTTGTGAATCCATTTTGGCTTCCTTGCACAAGGCTTCGATCAATATGAGCAAGGTCTTGCGGTGCCTAGGCGATGCCGGGCTCTCTGCCTTAGGCTGCACGGAGCTGTTCGCTGAGGCCAGTTTGACTTTTAGTCGTTCATTCTCAATCTGTAGCGCTTTATATGCTGACTTGTATTCGTCTAAGTCGCTGTCGTCCGTTGGTGCTTGCAAAGTGTTTTTATAGTTCGCATTCTGGCCGCTCTCTCGATATGATTTTGAGCGTAGCCAAATAACTTCATCTAATATCTTTGAACTAATGTCTAGCTCGGAATCCAAATGTTCTTGGAAGATCTCTCCAGGATGGAAGCTTCGCTCGGTGAGCCATGTCTCAAGGGCATTAAATTCTATGAAAGTCTGATCCTCGTCTATTGTCTCATCTAGATCCCTTCTGGTCCTGCTGGGTGAGAGTCTACCGAGGTCAATACTGTTTTTTAGAGCTTCAATGTAGTCATTAGTAAATGGGCTTAGGGCTTTGAGTAGATCTTCGTCATGAATGTCAATGAAGTCTTGAGCATCATAATCTATTTCTAGGTCGCCGCTAGAGAAGGCTGAAAGTGACATCAATTCAGCCGCACGCTTCAGTGATAGCTGGAATATACCGAAATTATCGACATCCATAAGCGTATTTTTGATCTCGAAGAGGTCGATGTAGTCATTGATCCTTTCGGTCAGATCGCTTTTGGGTTCAGAGGGTGTCATTTGCTGATCTCCGAATGGAAACAACATTCGCGCCGGCACAGAGCGCATCGATTTCATCTGCCCAGTTCTGCATCATTTCCCTTCGCTGCTCTAGATAATGCGCATGGTTGTAGGTATCGCGAATCGAGTCTTGATCTCCGTGGGCCAACTGCCGCTCGATCCAGTCTCGATTGTAGCCTCGGGTATTCAGGCTGGTACTCAGCAGATGGCGGAAACCGTGCCCAGTCTGGCGCCCCTCGTAACCCATTGTGGAAAGTGCCTTGTTCACCGTGTTCTCGCTCATTGGCCTGGCCCGGTTGTTGCGCCCAGGAAAGGCGAGGGGATAGGAGCCAGTTAGTTCATGCAGGGTACGCAGCAGAACCACGGCCTGACGTGGGAGCGGGACGATGTGAGGGCGCCTTGCCTTCATCCGTCCTGCAGGGATCGTCCAGGTAGCTGACTCCAGGTCGAACTCCTCCCAGGGCGCCAGCCGCAGCTCACCGGGTCGCACTGCTGTCAGCATTAGTAGGCGAATGGCGATCTTGCTGGTGATATCGCACTGGGCCGCGTCCAGCTTCTCCAGCAGATCGGGCAGTTCGCCTTCTGATACGTGCGGGTGATGGCGAGTGCGCGGGGCGTGCGCGGCTACCACGTCCAGATCGGTGGCTGGGTTGCCGGGTACCACGCCCTTGGCCAAGCCGAAACGGAATATCTGGCTCAGCCACTGGCGAACCTTGCGGGCCACGTTAAATGCCTCGCGCCGCTCGATCTTGCGCACCAGGTCGACCAGCTCAGGGCGTTGCACCTCAGCAGCGGGCCGTTTGCCAATTACCGGGAATATGTCCGACTCCAGATACTGCAGCGCTTTCGATGCGGTGGCTGGAGCCCATCGTGGCTGGTTGTAGTCGTACCATTCCCGCGCCAGCACTTCGAGCGTCAGCACCTGGGCGGCGGCAGCAGCCTTTTCCTGCTGTTTATGTGCGCTTGGGTCTATGTTCTGTGCCAGCAACTTTCGCGCGGCATCACGGCGCTCGCGTGCCTGGGCAAGTGTGACGGCGGGGTAGGAGCCCAGGCCCAGCATCTTGGCCTTGCCCTCGAATCGGTAGCGAAGGCGCCAGAGCTTCCCGCCAGCGGTCGTCACCTCAAGGCAAAGGCCCTGGGCGTCAGCGAGGCGGTAGAGCTTGTCGCGGGGTTTTGCGGTGCGGATGGCGGTATCTGTGAGCGCCACGGCTATTCCCTTGCAGTGCCGAACCGCGCTGGATTGCGGTCGGTGTGTGAGTAGGATTCTGGACCGAACTCGTCCTACTCACAAATCTACTCACATACTTGCGGGCTTACAAGGGAACCACTGGGAACGATGGGCACAAAAAAACCGGCCAAGTGGCCGGTTTCTCTGGTGTTCCGGGTCTGGTAGGGACCGCTTGGAACTATGTGATGGTGCCCCGAGGGAGACTCGAACTCCCACTCCTTTCGAAAACGGATTTTGAATCCGCCGCGTCTACCAATTCCGCCATCAGGGCATGTGGCGCGCAGTATAGAGAGCCGCCGCTGGTCGGTCAATCGGCTTTCATGGTCAATTTTCACACATTGGGCTAAACTTCCCGGCCCTGCCGAACCGAACATTATCATGCGCGTCGCCGATTTTTCCTTCGAACTCCCTGATTCCCTGATCGCCCGCCACCCGTTGGCCGAGCGCCATGGCAGCCGTCTGCTGGTGCTCGATGGGCCAACCGGCGCGCTGGCGCACCGGCAATTCCCCGACCTGCTCGAGTACCTGCGCCCGGGCGACCTGATGGTGTTCAACAACACCCGGGTGATCCCGGCGCGCCTGTTCGGCCAGAAAGCTTCCGGCGGCAAGCTGGAAGTGCTGGTCGAGCGCGTGCTCGACAGCCACCGGGTGCTGGCGCATGTCCGTGCCAGCAAGGCGCCGAAGGAAGGCGCGGTGATCCTCATCGATGGCGGCGGCGAGGCCGAAATGGTCGCGCGCCATGACACGCTGTTCGAACTGCGCTTCACCGAAGAGGTGCTGCCATTGCTCGACCGCGTCGGCCATATGCCGCTGCCGCCCTACATCGACCGCCCGGACGAAGGCGCCGACCGTGAGCGCTACCAGACCGTGTACGCCGAACGTGCCGGTGCGGTCGCCGCGCCCACTGCAGGTCTGCACTTCGACGAGGCGCTGCTGGAAAAGATCGCCGCCAAGGGCGTCGAGCGGGCGTTCGTCACCTTGCACGTGGGCGCGGGCACCTTCCAGCCGGTGCGGGTCGACAGGATCGAAGACCACCACATGCATAAAGAGTGGCTCGAAGTGGGCCAGGATGTGGTCGATGCCATCGAGGCCTGCCGTGCCCGTGGCGGCCGGGTGATCGCGGTCGGCACCACCAGCGTGCGTTCGCTGGAGAGCGCGGCGCGCGATGGCGTGCTCAAGGCCTTCAGCGGCGACACCGACATCTTCATCTACCCGGGCCGGCCGTTCCATGTGGTCGACGCGCTGGTCACCAATTTCCACCTGCCGGAGTCCACGCTGCTGATGCTGGTCTCGGCCTTCGCCGGCTACCCCGAGACCATGGCCGCCTACGCGGCGGCGGTCGAGCAGGGGTACCGCTTCTTCAGTTACGGTGATGCCATGTTCATCACCCGCAATCCGGCGCCACGCGGGCCCGAGGATCAAGCATGAGTCGCACCTGTCGAATGTCCTTCGAACTGCTGGCCACCGACGGCAAGGCCCGTCGTGGCCGCATCACCTTCCCACGGGGCACCGTGGAAACCCCGGCGTTCATGCCGGTGGGCACCTATGGCACGGTCAAGGGCATGCTGCCACGCGACATCGAGGCCATCGGTGCCGAGATGATCCTCGGCAATACCTTCCACCTGTGGCTGCGCCCGGGTACCGAGGTGATCAAGAAGCACAACGGCCTGCACGACTTCATGCAGTGGAAAGGCCCGATCCTCACCGACTCCGGTGGCTTCCAGGTGTTCAGCCTGGGCGCCATGCGCAAGATCAAGGAGGAGGGCGTGACCTTCGCCTCGCCGGTTGATGGCGCCAAGGTGTTCATGGGCCCGGAAGAGTCGATGCAGGTGCAGCGTGACCTGGGCTCGGACGTGGTGATGATCTTCGACGAGTGCACCCCGTACCCGGCCGAGCACGATGTGGCGCGCGCCTCCATGGAGCTGTCGCTGCGTTGGGCCCAGCGCTCGAAGAACGCCCACGCCGACAATACAGCGGCGCTGTTCGGTATCGTCCAGGGTGGCATGTACCAGGACTTGCGCATGCGCTCGCTGGAAGGCCTGGAAAACATCGGCTTCGACGGCCTGGCCATCGGTGGCCTGTCGGTGGGCGAGCCCAAGCACGAAATGATCAAGGTGCTGGATTACCTGCCGGGCCAGATGCCTGCTGACAAACCTCGTTACCTTATGGGGGTAGGCAAACCGGAAGATCTCGTTGAGGGTGTGCGCCGCGGCGTCGACATGTTCGACTGCGTGATGCCGACGCGTAACGCGCGCAACGGTCATCTGTTCGTCGATACAGGGGTGATCAAGATCCGCAACGCGTTCCATCGCCACGATGAATCGCCGCTGGATCCGACCTGTGACTGCTACACCTGCACCAACTTCTCGCGCGCCTATCTGCATCACCTGGACAAGTGCGGCGAAATGCTGAGCAGCATGCTGAATACCATCCACAACTTGCGCCATTACCAGCGCTTGATGGCCGGTTTACGCGAGGCTATTCAACAAGGTAAATTGGCCGCCTTTGTCGACGCCTTCTACGCCAAGCGCGGGCTTCCCGTACCGCCTTTGGACTGACTGTCTGCATCCATTATTAGAAAATTACATTAGGAGTGCCCAATGAGCTTCTTGATCCCCGCCGCATACGCGGACGCTGCAGCACCTGCCGCCGGCCCAGCCGGTACCGGCTTCGAGTGGATTTTCCTGGTCGGTTTCCTGGTCATCTTCTACCTGATGATCTGGCGCCCGCAGGCCAAGCGTGCAAAAGAGCAGAAGAACCTGCTGAGCAACTTGCAGAAGGGTGACGAAGTTGTCACCAACGGCGGCATCGCCGGCAAGATCGTCAAGGTTTCCGATGATTTCGTGGTCCTGGAAGTTTCCGACAACGTCGAGCTGAAGTTCCAGAAGGGTGCCATCGCGGCCACCCTGCCAAAAGGTACGCTCAAGGCTATCTGAGTTACCGGTTTTTCTTTCCAGTCGGGGCGCGCAACGCGCCCCGCGTCTTGAACGGGCGGCGTGATGCTGAACAAATACCCTCTGTGGAAATATGCACTGATCGTGCTGGTACTGGTGGTCGGTTTCATTTATTCCGCTCCCAACCTCTACCCGGATGATCCGGCGGTACAGATCAGTGGTGCCAGCTCGGCGCTGCAGGTGAGCCAGGCCGACCTCGACCGCGTCAGCAAGGCGCTGGTCGATGCCAAGATCGCCGTCAAGGGCGCGAGCCTGGGTGAGAAGGGCAGCGGGCTGATCCGCCTGACCAATCAGGAAGACCAGCTGCCAGCCAAGGATGTCGTGCGCAAGGCACTGGGCGATGATTACGTCGTGGCCCTGAACCTGGCCCAGACTACCCCGCAATGGCTGCGCAACCTGGGCGCAAGCCCGATGAAGCTGGGCCTGGACCTGTCCGGTGGTGTGCACTTCCTGCTGGAAGTGGACATGGACAAGGCCATGAGCGCCCGCATGAAAGTCTACGAAGGCGAGGTCAAGACCTTGCTGCGCAAAGAGCGCATCCGCTACCGCAGCCTGCCTCAGCAGGATGGCGGCATCATGCTGGGCTTCGCTGACGATGCAACCCGCGAACAGGCACGTGCCCTGATCCGCAAGAATTTCAATGACTTCGACCTGACCACCACCGAGCGTAACGAGCTCGCCGTGCTGCGTCTGGCGCTGACCCAGGCGAAAGTCGCCGAGATCCGCGAATACTCGATCAAGCAGAACCTCACCACCGTCCGCAACCGGGTCAACGAGCTGGGCGTGGCCGAGCCGCTGGTACAGCGCCAGGGCGCCAACCGCATCGTGGTCGAGCTGCCAGGCGTGCAGGACACTGCCGAAGCCAAGCGCATCCTGGGTAAAACCGCCAACCTGGAGTTCCGCTTCGGTGCCGAACCGGGCGCGTCCAAGGCCACTACCGAAGTGTTCGAGTTCCGTGAAGGTGGCCGTTCCGCCGCGGTCGAGCGCGGCCTGATCATCACCGGTGACCAGGTGACCGACGCCCAGGCCAGCTTCGACGAGCAAGGTCGCCCGCAGGTGAACATCCGCCTGGATGGCCACGGTGGCGAGCTGATGACCCGTGCTACCCGCAGCAACGTCGGCCGCAGCATGGCGGTGATCTTCATCGAGCAGAAGCCGGTCACCCGCTATGTCAAGCAGACCGTCGACGGCGTCGAGAAGGACGTTGCCGTACAGAGCTTCCAGGAAGAGAAGAAGATCATCAGCCTGGCGACCATCCAGTCGCCGCTGGGCAGCCAGTTCCGCATCACCGGCCTGAACGGCCAGGGCGAATCGTCCGAACTGGCCCTGCTGCTGCGTGCCGGTGGCCTGGCCGCGCCGATGTACTTCGCTGAAGAACGCACCATCGGCCCAAGCCTGGGTGCCGACAACATCACCAAGGGTATCGATGCGTCGCTGTGGGGCATGCTGTTCGTCTCGCTGTTCATCATCGCCATCTACCGTGCCTTCGGTGTGATCGCCACCATCGCCCTGGCGGGCAACATGGTCCTGCTGCTGGCGCTGATGTCGCTGCTGGGCGCCACCCTGACCCTGCCGGGTATTGCCGGTATCGTGTTGACCATGGGTATGGCGGTGGACGCCAACGTGCTGATCTTCTCGCGTATCCGCGAAGAGCTGAACGCCGGCATGTCGGTGCAACGCGCCATTCACGAAGGCTTCAACCGCGCCTACACCGCGATCATCGACGCCAACCTGACCAGCCTGCTGGTCGGCGGCATCCTGTTCGCCATGGGTACCGGCCCGGTCAAGGGCTTTGCGGTCACCATGTCCCTCGGGATTTTCACCTCGATGTTCACCGCCGTCATGGTGACCCGCGCCATGGTCAACCTGACCTGCGGCGGGCGTGACATCAAGAAGCTGTGGGTTTGAGGGAGCTGCGATGAAAACCATCAACTTCATGGGCGTGCGCAATGTCGCGTTCGCCGTTACCGTGCTCCTCACCGTGCTGGCGCTGTTCAGCTGGTGGCAGAAGGGCCTGAACTTCGGCCTGGACTTCACCGGCGGTACGCTGATCGAGCTGACCTACGAGCGCCCGGCCGACCTCAAGGCGGTGCGTGCCGAGCTGGTCAACTCCGGCTTCCACGAGGCCGTGGTGCAGAGCTTCGGCGCCACCACCGACCTGTTGGTGCGCATGCCGGGCGATGACCCGCAGCTGGGCAACAAGGTGGCTGAAGCCCTGCAGAAGGCCGGCGGCGACAACCCGGCCAAGGTCAAGCGTGTCGAGTTCGTTGGCCCGCAGGTGGGTGAAGAGCTGCGCGACCAGGGTGGCATGGGCATGCTCCTGGCCCTGGGCGGCATCCTCATCTACCTGGCCTTCCGCTTCCAGTGGAAGTTCGCGGTGGGCGCGATCGTCTCGCTGATCCACGACGTGGTGGTGACCCTGGGTATCCTGTCGTTCTTCCAGATCACCTTCGACCTGACGGTGCTGGCGGCGGTGCTGGCGATCATCGGCTACTCGCTGAACGACACCATCGTCGTGTTCGACCGGGTGCGCGAGAACTTCCGCGTCATGCGCAAGGCCTCGCTGATCGAGAACATCAACGTTTCCACCACCCAGACCCTGCTGCGGACCATCGCCACCTCGGTTTCGACCTTGCTGGCCATTGCCGCGCTGCTGTTCTTCGGTGGCGACAACCTGTTCGGCTTCTCGCTGGCTCTGTTCATCGGCGTCATGGCCGGTACCTATTCGTCGATCTATATCGCCAACGTGGTACTGATCTGGCTGAACCTGAGCAGTGAAGACCTGATCCCGCCGGCCAAGACCGACGGTGTGGACGACCGCCCGTAAGGCGTGTTCCACGCCGTTTGGCGGCCAGAAAGGCGCGAGTGTTGAACTCGCGCCTTTTTTTTTACTCCAAGGCTGGGAGAAGGCGGGTTGGATCCGCGGGTTATGATCAGGAGGTTCATGTGAACAAATCAATGCTTGTGGGTGCGGTACTGGGTGCTGTCGGTGTGACTGCCGGAGGTGCTGTCGCGACCTACAGCTTGGTCAACAAGGGGCCTGAGTATGCGCAGGTCACCGACGTGCAACCGATCAAACAACAGGTGAAAACCCCCCGTGAGGTCTGCAAGGACGTCGCCGTGACGCGTCAGGCACCGGTCAAGGACCAGCACCAGATCGCCGGTACCGTGGTGGGCGCCATTGCCGGTGGCCTGCTGGGTAACCAGATCGGTGGTGGTAGCGGCAAGAAGATCGCCACGGTGGCTGGTGCGGTCGGTGGTGGTTATGCCGGTAACAAGGTGCAGGAAGGCATGCAGGAGCGTGACACCTACACCACCACGCAAACCCGCTGCAACACGGTCAACGACATCAGTGAGAAAGTGGTGGGCTACAACGTGAAGTACACCATTGGCGACAAGGTAGGGCAGGTGAAGATGGACCACGAGCCCGGGTCGACCATTCCGCTGGACAAGAATGGCAAGCTGATCCTCAGCGAAGCCGGCCAGTGATTGATGTTGCCTGAACCGGCCTCTTCGCGGGTAAGCCCGCTCCCACAGGTACGGCAATGTCCTTGAGGTTGTCGCTATCACTGTGGGAGCGGGTTTACCCGCGAAGAGGCCAGCACAGGCAGTACAAAACTGGCAGGCAAACAAAAAGCACCCCGAGGGGTGCTTTTTTTGTGCCGGCAATCCGCGCTTAGCGCTTCATGTTCTCTGGCAGGTGCGGCTGGATAGCAGTCAGCACGGCCTTGAAGCACTTGATGTTGCCCGCAACGATATGGCCCTTCTCGAGGAAGTCATGGCCACCGTTGAAGTCGCTTACCAGGCCGCCCGCTTCCTGGATCAGCAGCACGCCGGCGGCCATGTCCCATTCGGACAGGCCCGACTCCCAGAAGGCGTCGAAACGGCCAGCAGCCACGTAGGCCAGGTCCAGGCTGGCGGAGCCGGCGCGGCGGATGCCGGCGGTCTGGCCAGTCAGGGCACGGAACATGCCCAGGTAGTTGTCCAGGTCGGCCATCTGGCTGTCGCGGAACGGGAAGCCGGTGCCCAGCAGGGCGCCTTCAAGGCTGGTGCGCGAGCTGACACGCAGGCGGCGACCATTGAGCTGGGCGCCACGGCCACGGCTGGCGGTGAATTCTTCCTGGCGCACCGGGTCGACGATCACGGCGTGCTCAAGGCGGCCACGGTATTTGCAGGCGATGCTGACCGCGAAGTGCGGGATGCCACGCAGGAAGTTGGTGGTGCCGTCCAGCGGGTCGATGATCCACAGGTAATCCTTGCCTTCTTCGCCGCTACCCGCGTGCAGGCCGGTTTCCTCGCCCTGGATGGAGTGGTTCGGGTAGGCCTTGCGCAGGGCGTTGACGATGCTCTGCTCGGCGGCGCGATCGACTTCGGAAACGTAGTCCTTGGCCTCTTTCTCATCGACCTTGATGCTATCCAGGCGTTCGATGGAGCGGAAAATCAGTTCACTGGCGCTGCGAGCGGCGCGCAGGGCGATATTCAGCATAGGCTGCATGGGCGGGTCACCTGGAGATGTTAAAGAAGAAAGCCGATCATTCTAGCAGAAAACTTTGGCGGCAGAAGTGTCACATTTGCTTTCGTGGCGTTACGTCTGTCGGTTCTGTAAGATCGAAGGCCCTGATTCCTGCATCTGTGAGCACAACACCTTGCTGCAAAATATTCGTGTTGTTCTGGTCAATACCAGCCACCCCGGCAACATCGGCGGCGCTGCGCGAGCCATGAAAAACATGGGCTTGTCGCGTCTGGTGCTGGTGCAGCCGAAAGCGTTCCCCGCCGAGGATGCCAGTGCCCGAGCCTCGGGTGCCGACGATGTGCTGGCCAATGCCCAGGTGGTCGACAGCCTCGAGCAGGCGCTGGTCGGCTGCAACCTGGTGATGGGCACCAGCGCCCGCGAGCGGAGCATCCCCTGGCCGCTGATTGGCCCGCGCGAGTGCGGGGCCAAGGCGGTGGAGCATGCCAACGGTGGCGAGGAAATCGCCCTGGTGTTCGGGCGTGAGCACGCCGGCCTGACCAACGAAGAACTGCAGCGATGTCACTTCCACGTGCACATTCCCTCCAACCCCGACTTCAGCTCGCTGAACCTGGCCGCCGCTGTCCAGGTGCTCTCGTACGAGGTGCGCATGGCCTGGCTGGCCGCCGGTGCAGCGCCGGGCAAGGTCGAGAAGGTTGACGCCAGCGAGCTGGCGACCATGGACGAAATGGAGCTGTTCTACGACCACCTGGAAAAGACCCTGGTCGGCATCGGCTTCCTTGACCCCGAAAAGCCCAAGCACCTGATGCCGCGCCTGCGCCGGCTGTATGGGCGGGTTGCGGTCGAACGTTCGGAAATGAGCATTTTGCGCGGCATCCTCACCGAGACTCAGAAAGTGGTCCGGGGCGAGCCGCATAAACGGAAGGACTGACAGATGTTCGAACGCCTGCGTGAAGATATTCAAAGCGTATTCCATCGTGACCCGGCTGCGCGCAACGCCTTCGAGGTGCTGACCTGCTACCCGGGCATGCATGCCATCTGGCTGCACCGCCTGGGAAATGCCCTGTGGAAGCGTGATTTCAAGTGGCTGGCTCGCCTGGTGTCCAACTTCGGCCGCTGGCTGACCGGGATCGAGATCCACCCCGGCGCCACCATCGGCCGACGCTTCTTCATCGACCATGGCATGGGTATCGTCATCGGCGAAACCGCCGAGATTGGCGACGATGTCACCCTTTACCAGGGCGTGACCCTGGGCGGCACCAGCTGGAACAAAGGCAAGCGCCATCCCACCCTGGAAAACGGCGTGGTGGTAGGGGCCGGGGCCAAGGTGCTGGGCCCGTTCACTGTCGGTGCCGGAGCCAAGATCGGTTCCAATGCGGTGGTGACCAAGGCAGTGCCGGCTGGCGCCACGGCGGTCGGTATCCCCGGGCGAATCATCGTCAAGAACGAAGACGATGAGGTCGAGGCCAAGCGCAAGGCCATGGCCGAGAAGATCGGCTTCGATGCCTATGGTGTCAGTGGCGACATGCCGGACCCGGTGGCCCGTGCCATCGGCCAGATGCTCGACCACCTGCAGGCAGTCGACGAGCGGCTGGAGGGTATGTGTGGTGCCCTGACCAGGATGGGTAGCGACTACTGCGCCAAGGAGCTGCCAGCCCTGCCGGAAGATGACTTCAAGGAAGTTGCCCAGGTGGCCCGGCGCGACACTCAGTCGCATTGATTGCGTCGTGGTGAAATCATGGTGACATACGGGGCGTGTGCTCACGCCCCCTGTCTGCTACAATCGCGCCCGCCTCCCCGATGCAAACCCGACTAAAGCACTAGGTCTAATAGTTGACTTAAATGCTCGGGAATCGCATACTCGCTCACATCCTGTAACTCCCGTGGTACCCAATAGCCATGCGACTGACTACCAAAGGCCGATACGCCGTGACCGCCATGCTCGACCTGGCGTTGCACGCGCAGCATGGGCCGGTGTCTTTGGCCGACATTTCCGAGCGCCAGGGCATTTCCCTCTCTTATCTGGAACAGCTGTTCGCCAAGCTGCGCCGCAGCAGCCTGGTCTCCAGCGTGCGTGGTCCAGGCGGTGGCTACCAGCTGTCGCGGGGCATGGAAACCATCCAGGTGGCCCAGGTCATCGATGCGGTCAACGAATCGGTCGATGCCACTCGCTGCCAGGGCCTCGGGGATTGCCATGCCGGTGACACCTGCCTGACCCACCACCTGTGGTGCGACCTCAGCCAGCAAATCCATGAATTCCTCAGCGGCATCAGCCTGGCCGACCTCGTCATGCGCCGTGAAGTGCAGGAAGTCGCCCAGCGCCAGGACCTGCGTCGTGTCGCAGGCCGAACCGCCCAGCTGGACAAGATTGAGACGTCCGCCGTCGATTGATCCCACCGGGACGACGAGCGACGCCACCGCCTGATAGGAGAGACAAATGAAGTTGCCGATCTACCTCGATTACTCCGCGACCACCCCGGTCGACCCCCGCGTGGCCCAGAAGATGGCCGATTGCCTGCTGGTCGACGGGAACTTCGGTAACCCGGCTTCGCGCTCCCACGTCTTTGGCTGGAAAGCCGAGGAAGCGGTCGAGAACGGTCGTCGCCAGGTTGCCGAGCTGATCAACGCCGATCCGCGCGAAATCGTCTGGACCAGCGGTGCCACCGAGTCCGACAACCTCGCACTCAAGGGCGTCGCGCACTTCTATCAGACCAAGGGCAAGCACATCATCACCTCCAAGATCGAGCACAAGGCGGTCCTGGATACCGCTCGCCAGCTGGAGCGTGAAGGTTTCGAAGTCACCTACCTCGAGCCAGGCGAAGACGGCATCGTCACCCCGGCCATGGTCGAGGCGGCGCTGCGCGACGACACCATCCTGGTTTCGCTGATGCACGTGAACAACGAAGTCGGCTCGATCAACGATATCGCCGCCATCGGTGAACTGACCCGCTCGCGCGGTGTGCTGTTCCACGTTGACGCCGCGCAGTCGGCCGGCAAGGTCGAAATCGACCTGCAGAAGCTGAAGGTCGACCTGATGTCGTTCTCTGCGCACAAGGTCTACGGCCCGAAAGGCATCGGCGCGCTGTACGTCAGCCGCAAGCCGCGTGTACGCCTGGAAGCCATCATCCACGGCGGTGGCCATGAGCGTGGCATGCGTTCGGGCACCCTGCCGACCCACCAGATCGTCGGCATGGGCGAAGCCTTCGCCATCGCCAAGCAGGAAATGGCCGCGGAAAACGTGCGCATCAAGGCCCTGAGCGACCGCTTCTTCAAGCAGGTCTCGGACCTCGAAGAGCTGTACGTCAACGGCAGCAAGACTGCCCGCGTACCACACAACCTGAACCTGAGCTTCAACTACGTCGAAGGCGAATCGCTGCTGATGTCGCTGAAGGACATCGCCGTATCGTCCGGTTCGGCCTGCACCTCCGCGTCGCTCGAGCCGTCCTACGTACTGCGCGCCCTGGGCCGCAACGACGAGCTGGCGCACAGCTCGATCCGCTTCTCCTTCGGCCGCTTCACCACCGAAGAAGAAGTCGATTACGCCGCGCAGAAAGTCTGCGAGGCCGTGAACAAACTGCGTGAGCTGTCGCCGCTGTGGGACATGTACAAAGACGGCGTTGACATCTCCAAGATCGAGTGGGCCGCCCACTAAGCAGTCGCCGGCAAGAGCGGCTCCCTGATGAGGAAGGAATTGCACCATGGCATACAGTGAAAAGGTCATCGACCACTACGAAAACCCGCGCAACGTCGGCAAGATGAATGCCGAAGACCCGGACGTCGGTACCGGCATGGTCGGCGCCCCGGCCTGTGGTGACGTCATGCGCCTGCAGATCAAGGTCAACGAGCAGGGCGTGATCGAAGACGCCAAGTTCAAGACCTACGGCTGCGGTTCGGCCATCGCTTCCAGCTCCCTCGCCACCGAGTGGATGAAGGGCAAGACCCTGGACGAAGCCGAAACCATCAAGAACACCCAGCTGGCCGAAGAACTGGCGTTGCCGCCGGTCAAGATCCACTGCTCGGTACTCGCCGAAGATGCCATCAAGGCAGCTGTACGCGATTACAAGCAGAAGAAAGGCTTGATCTAAGTCGCCTGTTGCGAGGTAAGGAGTCCAGATGGCTATCAGCATGACAGAAGCCGCCGCCAACCATGTGCGGCGTTCCCTGGAAGGGCGCGGCAAGGGCGAAGGCATTCGCCTGGGCGTGCGCACCACCGGTTGCTCGGGCCTGGCCTACGTGCTGGAGTTCGTCGACGAGCTGGCGGACGAAGACCAGGTGTTCGAGAACCATGGCGTCAAGGTGATCATCGATCCCAAGAGCCTGGTGTACCTCGACGGCACCGAACTGGACTTCGTCAAGGAAGGGTTGAACGAAGGCTTCAAGTTCAACAACCCTAACGTGCGCGGTGAGTGTGGCTGCGGCGAAAGCTTCAACGTTTGAGGCTGGCTGTGGGTACTCCTTGTCATTTCGCATTGTTTGACCTCCAGCCAAGCTTCCGCCTGGATCTCGACAAGCTGGCCACTCGCTATCGCGAGCTGGCCCGCGAAGTCCATCCCGACCGCTTTGCCGACGCCTCCGAGCGCGAGCAGCGCGTGGCGCTGGAAAAGTCCGCGGCCCTCAACGACGCCTACCAGACCCTGCGCAGTGCGCCGCGTCGTGCCCGCTACCTGCTGGCCATCGGCGGCCACGAAGTGCCCCAGGAGGTCACGGTCCACGACCCGGACTTCCTGTTGCAGCAGATGCAGTGGCGTGAAGAGCTCGAAGAGCTGCAGGACGAAGCCGACCTCGATGGCGTGGCCGTGTTCAAGAAGCGCCTGAAGGTCGCCCAGGACACGCTGAACGAGGACTTTGCCGCCTGCTGGGACGCCCCAGGCGAGCGCGACAAGGCCGAACGCCTGATGCGCCGCATGCAGTTCCTCGACAAGCTCGCCCAAGAAGTGCGCCAACTGGAAGAGCGCCTCGACGATTAACCCGGTGCTGCCCGTGATGGCACCTAAGGTATTCAGATAAGCATGGCCCTACTGCAGATTGCCGAACCCGGTCAAAGCCCTCAGCCGCACCAGCGCCGCCTGGCGGTGGGGATCGACCTGGGTACCACCAACTCTCTGGTCGCCGCACTGCGCAGCGGCCGTAGCGAGCCCCTGCCCGACGCGCAGGGCAACGTCATTCTGCCGTCAGCGGTGCGCTACCTCGAAGGGCGCAACGAAGTGGGGCAGGCTGCACGCGATGCCGCTTCCAGCGACCCGCTGAACACCGTGCTGTCGGTCAAGCGCCTGATGGGGCGCGGCCTGGCCGACGTCAAGCAACTGGGCGAGCAGCTGCCTTACCGCTTCGTTGGCGGTGAGTCGCACATGCCGTTCATCGACACCGTGCAGGGGCCGAAAAGCCCGGTGGAAGTGTCCGCCGATATCCTCAAGGTATTGCGCGAGCGTGCCGAAGCCACCCTCGGCGGTGAGCTGGTGGGGGCGGTGATCACCGTGCCGGCCTATTTCGACGATGCCCAGCGCCAGGCCACCAAGGACGCTGCGCGCCTGGCCGGCCTGAACGTGCTGCGCCTGCTCAACGAGCCGACTGCGGCTGCCGTGGCTTACGGCCTGGACCAGAACGCCGAAGGCGTGGTGGCCATCTATGACCTGGGCGGCGGTACCTTCGACATTTCCATCCTGCGCCTGACTGCCGGCGTATTCGAAGTGCTGGCCACCGGTGGCGATACTGCCCTGGGCGGTGACGACTTCGACCACGCCATTGCCGGCTGGATCATCGAACAGGCCGGGCTGTCGTCCGACCTGGACCCGGCCACCCAGCGCGCGCTGCTGCAAACCGCCTGCGCCGCCAAGGAAGCCCTGACCGACACCGACGTGGTCAGCGTCAGCCATGGCGCCTGGCAGGGCCAACTGAGCCGCGCCGGCTTCGAAGCCATGATCGAGCCCATGGTCGCCCGTAGCCTCAAGGCCTGCCGCCGCGCCGTGCGCGACAGCGGTATCGAGCTTGAAGAAGTCAGCGCCGTGGTCATGGTCGGCGGTTCGACCCGCGTCCCGCGTGTGCGTGAAGCCGTCGGTGCACTGTTCGGGCGCACCCCGCTGACCTCGATCGACCCCGACCAGGTGGTGGCCATCGGTGCTGCCATCCAGGCCGATACCTTGGCCGGCAACCGCCGCGAAGGTGGCGAACTGCTGCTGCTGGATGTCATCCCGCTGTCGCTCGGTCTTGAGACCATGGGCGGGCTGATGGAGAAGGTAATCCCGCGCAACACCACTATCCCGGTAGCGCGTGCCCAGGAGTTCACCACTTATAAAGATGGCCAGACGGCCATGATGATCCACGTGCTGCAGGGCGAGCGCGAGCTGATCAGCGACTGCCGCTCGCTGGCGCGCTTCGAGCTGCGTGGCATCCCGGCCATGGTCGCCGGTGCGGCGAAAATCCGCGTCACCTTCCAGGTCGACGCCGACGGCCTGCTCAGCGTCGCCGCCCGCGAGCTGGGCTCGGGCGTGGAAGCCAGCATCCAGGTCAAGCCGTCCTACGGCCTGACCGACGGCGAAATCGCCCGCATGCTCAAGGACTCCTTCGAACACGCAGGTTCCGACAAGCAGGCCCGCCAGCTGCGCGAGCACCAGGTGGACGGCGAGCGCCTGCTGGAAGCGGTACAGGGCGCCCTGGACGCCGACGGTGAGCGCCTGCTCAGCAGTGACGAGCGCGACGCCATCGAATTCCAGATGCAAGAACTACGTGATTTGCTGGCCGGCACCGATGGCGCTGCCATCGAGCAACAGACCAAGCGTCTGTCGCAGGTGACCGACGCATTTGCCGCCCGTCGCCTTGATTCGACGGTCAAAGCCGCACTGGCCGGGCGCAACCTGAATGAGATCGAGGAGTAACCGATGCCGCTGGTGACATTCCTGCCGCACGAGAAGTTCTGCCCCGAAGGGCTGACCGTGGAAGTCGAGCCCGGGACCAACATCCTGGAGCTGGCCCACGACCATCACATCGAGATGGAAAGCGCCTGCGGCGGCGTCAAGGCCTGCACCACCTGCCATTGCATCATCCGCAAGGGTTTCGACTCGCTGGAAGAAGCCGACGAGCTGGAAGAAGACATGCTGGACAAGGCCTGGGGCCTGGAGGCTCAGTCGCGCCTCGGCTGCCAGGTGGTTGTCGCTGACCAGGACCTGGTCATCGAGATCCCCAAGTATTCGCTCAACCACGCCGCCGAAGCGCCGCACTGAGGTTTGCCCCATGAGCCTGAAATGGATTGATGTACTTGAGATCGCCATCCAGCTTGCAGAAAGCAAGCCGGACGTCGATCCTCGTTATGTGAATTTCGTCGATCTGCACCGCTGGGTGCTGGCCTTGCCAGAATTCAGCGACGATCCGTCACGCGGCGGTGAGAAAGTGCTCGAGGCCATCCAGGCGGCCTGGATCGAAGAAGCCGACTGAACGCATCCTGCAGGTTAGGCAATCCCCTGGAACCCGCGTATAATTCGCGGGTTTAATTTTTCGCAACACTCATTTTTCTGGAGTTTTCCATGGCTGTTCAACGTACTTTCTCCATCATCAAGCCTGACGCCGTTGCCAAGAACGTCATCGGCGAGATCACCACTCGTTTCGAGAAAGCCGGCCTGCGCGTCGTCGCTTCGAAAATGAAGCAACTGTCCAAAGCCGAAGCCGAAGGCTTCTACGCCGAGCACAAAGAGCGCGGCTTCTTCGCTGACCTGGTTGCCTTCATGACTTCCGGTCCGGTCATCGTTCAGGTTCTGGAAGGCGAAAACGCCGTTCTGGCCAACCGCGAGCTGATGGGCGCCACCAACCCGAAAGAAGCTGCTGCCGGCACCATCCGTGCTGACTTCGCTGTTTCCATCGACGAAAACGCTGTTCACGGTTCCGACTCGGAAGCTTCGGCTGCCCGCGAAATCGCTTACTTCTTCTCCGCTACCGAGCTGTGCGACCGCATTCGCTAAGCGAAGCAGGTCTTGGGTGATTCCATGAGTGACATGACTGGCAAGATCAACCTGTTGGGCCTGACCCTGCAGGAAATGGAAAAATTCTTCGAGTCGATCGGAGAGAAGCGTTTTCGTGCCGGTCAGGTCATGAAATGGATTCACCACTTTGGCGTCGACGATTTCGCCGCCATGACCAATGTCGGCAAGGCCTTGCGCGAAAAGCTCGAGGCCGTTGCCGAGATTCGGGGCCCGGAAGTGGTCAGTGAAGACATTTCCGCCGACGGTACCCGCAAGTGGGTGGTCCGCGTTGCCTCCGGCAGCTGCGTCGAAACCGTCTACATCCCCACCGACGATCGCGGCACCCTGTGCGTGTCGTCGCAAGCCGGCTGTGCCCTGGACTGCAGCTTCTGCTCCACCGGCAAGCAAGGCTTCAACAGCAACCTCACCGCCGCCGAAGTGATCGGCCAGGTGTGGCTTGCCAACAAATCCTTCGGGACCGTTCCGGCCAAGATCGACCGCGCCATTACCAACGTGGTCATGATGGGCATGGGCGAACCCCTGCTGAATTTCGACAATGTCATCGCCGCCATGAAGATCATGATGGAAGATCTGGGCTATGGCATTTCCAAGCGTCGCGTCACCCTGTCCACCTCGGGCGTGGTGCCGATGATCGACGAGCTGGCCAAGCACATCGACGTGTCGCTGGCCCTGTCGCTGCACGCACCGAACGACGAACTGCGCAACAAGCTGGTACCGATCAACAAGAAGTACCCGCTGAAGATGCTGCTGGAATCGTGCATGGGCTACATGTCCACCCTGGGTGGCAAGCGCGTGCTGACCATCGAGTACACCCTGCTCAAGGACGTCAACGACCAGCCTGAGCATGCTGCGCAAATGATCGAGCTGCTGCGCGACGTGCCGTGCAAGATCAACCTGATCCCGTTCAACCCGTTCCCGCACTCGGGCTACGAGCGGCCGAGCAACAACGCCATTCGCCGCTTCCAGGACCTGTTGCACCACGGTGGCTTCAACGTCACCACCCGCACCACCCGTGGTGATGACATCGACGCCGCCTGTGGCCAGCTGGTTGGCCAGGTCAACGACCGCACCCGCCGCAGCGAGCGCTACATCGCCGTGCGCCAGCTGTCGGCGGACGCCGAGCTGCAAGACAGCCCCGCCAGCCACTGACCGGGACCTTGCCCATGAGCCTGCGCGCCGCGCTGTCGATCCTTGCGCTTTTGCTGCTGGCCGGCTGCGTGTCGGGCGGCGCGGGCGACCCCCTGGCCAGCCGCCAGGGCAGGGCAGAGGCGGGGCGGGCCTATGTGCAGCTTGGGCTGGGTTATTTGCAACAGGGTTTGACCGAGCAGGCCAAGGCGCCGCTGGGCAAGGCCCTGGCCCTGAATGGCGGTGATGCCGACGCGCACGCCGCCCTGGCGCTGGTGTTCCAGGCCGAAGGCGAGCCGGCGCTGGCCGAAGCGCACTTTCGCAAGGCACTGCAGGCACGCCCGGGCGACACGCGAATTCGCAACAATTACGGCAGTTTCCTTTATGCTCAGGGGCGATTTGCCGAGGCCGAGCAGATGTTTCGCCTGGCCAGCGCCGATACCCTGTATCCTGAACGCTCACGCGTGTACGAGAACCTGGGCCTGACCGCCCTGAAGCTCGAGCGCCGCGACCAGGCGCAGGCGTATCTGCTGAAAGCTTTGCAACTCAACCAGCGGCAACCGAAAGCGTTGCTGGAAATGGCTGAGTTGTCCTACGAAAACAGGCATTATGTGCCGGCCCGGGACTACTACGATCGTTTCAGCCAGTTGAGCGACCATGATGCCCGTAGCCTGCTGCTGGGCAGCCGCCTTGCCCGGGTATTCGACGAGCAGGGCACCCTGGCCGAGCTGGGCCAGCAATTACAACGACTTTATCCCGGTACGCCGGAATATCAGCAATACCTGTCGGAGCAACGATGAAAGCCGCGCATCCCGAAGTAGCAGTAGCGCCTGGCCAGAACCCCGGTGAGCTTTTGCGTCAGGCCCGTGAGAACCGGGACTGGTCACAAGCCGAGGTGGCCCGCAAGCTCAACCTCACTGTCAGTTCGTTGAACCACGTGGAAACCGGCGCCTTCGACAAGCTGCCGGGGCATACCTTCGCCCGTGGTTATATCCGCGCCTATGCCAAGCTGATGGACCTGGACCAGGCTGCCCTGGTGGACGCCTTCGACCGTTACACCGGCACCCACGCCAAAGGCAGCGACGTGCACTCGCTGGGCCGTATCGAAGAGCCGGTGCGCCTGTCGCACAATATCCTGCGCGGCGTCAGCCTGCTGCTGCTGGTGGCGGTGATCGGCGGCGGCTTTGTCTGGTGGCAGGACCAGGGCAGCCTGCGTGGCAAGGACCTGGCCAAGATTGCCCTGGAGCACGTCGAAGTCGAAAGCGCCGACGGTACCACCCAGATTCACCCGCTCGATGAGCCTGAAGACCAGGCCGTTTCCGCTGGCCAGCAGCCCGAGAGCGCGCCGCTGCCGCTGGAGCAGGGCGCTGCCGAGCAGCCTGCCGCCGCCGAACAGGCACCGGCAAGCCCGGCACCTGCCGCTACCACTAACGCAGTGCCAGCACCGGCCCAGCAGGCGCCTGTGGCACCCGCTGCCAGCGCCCCTGCTGTCGCGCCAGCGCCGGTTGCCCCGGTTGCCCCGGCCCCGGCGGCCGTTGTACCTGCCACGCCTGTAGCGACAGTGGCCGCCGCCGAGCCTGTCGTGCCAGCCGCAGTGCCGGCTGGCAGCGCCAAGGTCGCCATCCAGTTCGTCGCCGATTGCTGGACCCAGGTCACCGACGGCAACGGCAAGGTGCTGTTCAGCGCCATCAAGCGCAAGGGGGACAACCTCGAGCTGACCGGCAAGCCGCCGTTCTCGGTACGCCTGGGCTTTGCCCGTGGCGCCCAGGTCAGCTACAACGGCCAGGCCGTCGATGTTGCCCCGTTCACCAGTGGCGAGACCGCTCGCCTGAAGTTGGGACAGTAAGTCATGCACGGCGAATCTCCGATCAAACGTCGCGAATCCCGCAAAATCTGGGTCGGCAATGTGCCGGTGGGTGGTGATGCCCCCATCGCGGTGCAGAGCATGACCAACACCGACACCAACGATGTGGCCGCCACCGTGGCGCAAATCCAGCGCCTGGTCGATGCCGGCGTGGACATCGTGCGTGTCTCGGTGCCGGACATGGACGCCGCCGAGGCGTTCGGCCGCATCAAGCAGCAGGTCAGCGTGCCGCTGGTGGCCGACATCCACTTCGACTACAAGATCGCCTTGCGCGTGGCCGAACTGGGCGTCGACTGCCTGCGTATCAACCCGGGCAACATCGGCCGTGAAGACCGTGTGCGCGCGGTTGTAGATGCCGCCCGCGACCGGGGTATCCCGATCCGTATCGGCGTCAACGCCGGTTCCCTGGAAAAGGACCTGCAGAAGAAGTACGGCGAGCCGACCCCGGCGGCGCTGGTCGAGTCGGCCCTGCGCCACGTCGAGCACCTCGACCGCCTGGACTTCCAGGACTTCAAGGTCAGCGTCAAGGCCTCCGATGTGTTCATGGCCGTCGAAGCCTACCGCCTGCTGGCCAAGCAGATCGTACAGCCGCTGCACCTGGGCATCACCGAAGCCGGTGGCCTGCGTTCGGGGACGGTGAAATCCGCTGTCGGCCTCGGTATGCTGCTGGCCGAAGGCATTGGCGATACCATCCGTATCTCGCTGGCGGCCGACCCGGTCGAAGAAGTGAAAGTCGGCTACGACATCCTCAAGTCGCTGCACCTGCGCTCGCGCGGCATCAACTTCATCGCCTGCCCGAGCTGCTCGCGGCAGAACTTCGATGTGGTCAAGACCATGAACGAGCTGGAAGGGCGCCTGGAAGACCTGCTGGTGCCGCTGGACGTGGCGGTGATCGGTTGCGTGGTCAACGGCCCGGGTGAAGCCAAGGAGGCCCATGTGGGGCTGACCGGCGGCACGCCGAACCTGATCTACATCGACGGCAAGCCGGCGCAGAAACTGACCAACGACAACCTGGTCGATGAGCTGGAAAAACTCATCCGCCAGAAAGCGGCCGAAAAGGCCGAGGCCGACGCGGCGCTGATCGTCCGTGGCTGACACACAGAATTCGTAAGGACTTTTCGTGAGCAAATCGCTGCAAGCCATCCGTGGCATGAACGACATCCTGCCAGAACAGTCGCCGCTGTGGCGCTACTTCGAAGGCACCGTGGCCGGCCTGCTGGACACCTACGGGTACAGCCAGATCCGCACGCCGATCGTCGAGTTCACCGAGCTGTTCAAGCGCTCCATCGGTGAAGTGACCGACATCGTCGAAAAAGAGATGTACACCTTCGAGGACCGCAACGGCGATTCGCTGACCCTGCGCCCCGAAGGCACCGCTGCGTGCGTGCGTGCCGTGCTCGAGCATGGCATCACCGGCAACGGCCAGGTGCAGAAACTGTGGTACATCGGCCAGATGTTCCGCCACGAGCGCCCGCAAAAGGGTCGCTACCGCCAGTTCCACCAGATTGGCGTGGAAGTATTCAACCTGGACGGTCCGGACATCGACGCCGAGCTGATCATGCTGACCTGGCGCCTGTGGGGCCAGCTGGGCATCCGGGACGCAGTCAAGCTGGAACTCAACAGCCTGGGCACCAGCGAAGCCCGTGCACGCTACCGTGACGCGCTGGTCGAGTTCCTCTCGGCGCGCCTGGAGCAACTGGACGAAGACAGCCAGCGCCGCCTGAAGAGCAACCCGCTGCGCATCCTCGACAGCAAGGACCAGAACACCCAGGCGGTGCTGGTCGGCGCGCCGAAGCTGGAAGACTACCTGGACGAAGAGTCGCGCGTGCACTTCGAGGGCCTCAAGGCCCGCCTGGACGCTGCCGGCATCCCGTTCGTGATCAACACCAAGCTGGTGCGTGGCCTGGACTACTACAGCAAGACCGTGTTCGAGTGGGTTACCGACAAGCTCGGCGCCCAGGGCACTGTCTGCGCCGGTGGCCGCTACGACGGCCTGGTCGAGCAGATGGGCGGCAAGCCGACCCCGGGCGTCGGTTTCGCCATGGGCATCGAGCGCCTGATCCTGCTGCTGGAAACCCTGGGCAAGGTGCCCGAGTCCATCAGCCGCCAGATCGACATTTACCTGTGCGCCTTTGGCGAACAGGCGGAGCTGGCCGGCCTGCGCCTTTCCGAAGGCCTGCGCGACCGCCTGCCGGGCCTGCGCCTGGCGGTCAACGCCGGCGGTGGCAGCTTCAAGAGCCAGTTCAAGAAAGCCGACAAGAGCGGCGCGCTGTTCGCCCTGATCCTCGGCGACGACGAGCTGGCCAAGCAAGAGATCGGCTTCAAGCCCCTGCGTGGTCAGGGCGAACAACAGAACATTGCCTGGGATGCTCTGGCTGAGCACCTGGAAACCGCGATCGCGCAGGCGTAACGCGGTTCAACAAGCGAATAGGCGAAAAGGAGTATTGGGGTGTCGAGTACCGATGATGAACTGGCAGGGGTCAAGGACTGGTGGAACCGCAACGGCAAGCCGCTGCTGACCGGTGCCCTGCTGGCTGGCGTGGTGGTGTTGGGCTGGAATACCTGGCACAAGTACCAGAACAATCAGTCGCAAGGTGCCTCGCAGCTGTACCAGGCCTTGCTGGAGACCAGCCTGACGCCGACTGGCCAGCCTGACGCGACCAAGGTCGCGGAACTGGCCGGCAAGCTCAAGAGCGAGTTCGGCGGTACCGCCTACGCCCAGTACGGCAGCCTGTTCGTGGCCAAGGTTGCGGTCGAGAGCGGCAAGCTCGACGACGCTGCTGCCGAGCTGAAGGGCGTGCTGGACAAACCGGCCGATGCCACCCTGGGCGAAATTTCGCGTCAGCGCCTGGCACGTGTTCTGGCCGCCCAGAACAAGGCCGAGGAAGCCCTCAAGCTGCTCGACGGCGACGCTGACAAAGCCTTCCTGGCCAGCCGTGAAGAGTTGAAAGGTGACCTGCTGGTGCAACTGGGGCGCGCCGACGACGCGCACAGCGCTTACGAGAAAGCCAAGGCTGCGCTGTCCGATGAGGCGGCGGTCGGTGGCCTGCAATTGAAGCTGGATGACTTGGCCAAAGGGGACGCGTAAGTGATCGGTTGGAAACATGCAGCAGTGCTGACCCTGGCCGTACTGGCCGCAGGTTGCAGCAGCAACAGCAAGAAGGAACTGCCCCCGGCCGAGCTGACCAAGTTCACCGAGGAAGTGGTGCTGAAGAAGCAGTGGAGCCGTTCGATCGGTGACGGCCAGGGCGAAACCTACAACACCCTGGTACCCGCCATCGAGAACGACCGTATCTACGCTTCCGACGTCAACGGCGAAGTCTTCGCCCTCGACCGCATCACCGGCGACGTGGTGTGGAAGAAGGACCTCGAGCTGCCGGTATCCGGCGCTGTCGGCGTAGGCTACGGCCTGGTCATGATCGGCACCCTCAAGGGTGAAGTCATCGCCCTGGATTCCAGCACCGGCGAGGAGCGCTGGCGCTCCCGCGTGACCAGCGAAGTGCTGGCCCCGCCTGCCAACAACGGTGACGTGGTGGTGGTGCAGACCCAGGACGACCGCCTGATCGGCCTGGATGCCACGACTGGCGACCGCCGCTGGATCTATGAAAACACCCCGGCCGTGCTGACCCTGCGTGGTACCGGCGCACCGATCGCCACCAACCGCCTGGCCGTCGCCGGCCTGTCCACCGGCAAGGTGGTGGCGGTGGATATCAACAACGGTGTTCCTGTGTGGGAAAGCCGTGTGGCGATTCCGCAGGGCCGTTCCGAGCTGGATCGTGTGGTCGATATCGACGGCGGCCTGCTGCTGTCTGGTGGTACCCTGTACGTCAGCACCTACCAGGGCCGCGTCGCGGGCCTGGACCTGGAAAGCGGCCGCGTGCTGTGGCAGCGCGATGCCTCCAGCTATGTGGGTGTCGCCCAGGGCTTCGGCAACGTCTACGTCAGCGAAGCTTCGGGTACTGTCGAAAGCGTCGACGAGCGCTCGTCCAGCGCCCTGTGGACCAACGACACCATGGCTCGCCGCCAGCTGACGGCGCCTGAGGTGTTCTCCAGCTACGTGGCTGTGGGTGACTTCGAGGGTTACCTGCACCTGCTGAGCCAGGTCGATGGCCGTTTCGTTGGCCGTGAACGTATCGACAGCGATGGCCTGCGTGCCCGCCCACTTGTGGTCGGCGACACCATCTACGTCTTCGGCAACAGCGGCAAGCTCGAGGCACTGACCATCCGCTGAAGCTATGCTTGAAGCCTTGGCGGGCTTCAAGCCGCGGCGTAGGACACGCCGCCCGAACTCCGGCCGCTGCCTTGCAGCGGCCTTTGCATTTTCAAGAATTCAAGAGTGGAGAGCCGAATGGTTCCCGTAATCGCCCTGGTGGGCCGCCCGAACGTCGGCAAATCCACCATGTTCAACCGCCTGACCAAGACCCGCGATGCCATCGTCGGTGACCTGTCGGGCCTGACCCGTGACCGCCAGTATGGTGATGCCACCTGGCAGGGTCGTTCCTTCATCCTGATCGACACCGGCGGTATCACCGGTGACGAAGTGGGCATGGACGAGAAAATGGCCGAGCAGTCGCTCATGGCCATCGAAGAAGCCGACTATGTACTGTTCCTGGTCGATGCCCGCGCCGGCATGACCGCCGCCGACCAGATGATCGCCGAGCACCTGCGCAAGCGGAACAAGGAAGCGATCCTGGTTGCCAACAAGATCGACAACATCGACGCCGACGTCGCCCGCGCCGAGTTCTCGCCGCTGGGCATGGGCAACGCCATCCCGGTGGCCGGCTCCCAGGGCCGTGGCATCAACGCGCTGATGGAGGCCGTGCTCGGCCACCTGCCGCGCGACCAGGTCGAGGAAGCGCTGGACGCCGAAGTCGCCGAAGGCGAAGAAGCGGTGCGCATCCCGGGCCCGAGCGAAAAGGATGGCATCAAGATCGCCATCATCGGTCGCCCCAACGTCGGCAAGTCGACCCTGGTCAACCGCATGCTCGGCGAAGAGCGTGTGGTGGTGTACGACCAGCCGGGCACCACCCGCGACAGTATCTACATCCCGTTCGAGCGCGATGACGAGAAGTACACCTTCATCGACACCGCTGGCGTGCGCAAGCGCGGCAAGATCCACGAGGAAGTCGAGAAGTTCTCGGTGGTGAAGACGCTGCAGGCGATCAAGGACGCCAACGTGGTGATCTTCGTCATGGACGCCCGCGAAGGTGTGGTGGACCACGACCTGAACCTGCTGGGCTTCGCCCTGGAAGCCGGCCGCGCCATCGTCATCGCCCTGAACAAGTGGGACGGCATGGAGCCGGGCGAGCGCGATTACGTGAAGACCGAGCTGGAGCGCCGGTTGTTCTTCGTCGATTTTGCCGACATCCACTTCATCTCCGCCCTGCACGGCACCGGCGTGGGCCACCTGTACAAGTCGGTACAGGCCGCGTTCAAGTCGGCGGTCACCCGCTGGCCGACCAGCCGCCTGACGCAGATCCTCGAAGATGCCGTGAGCGAGCACCAGCCACCGCTGGTCAACGGCCGCCGCATCAAGCTGCGCTATGCCCACCTCGGCGGTGCCAACCCGCCGCTGATCGTGATCCACGGCAACCAGACCGACAAGATTCCGAAGTCGTACTCGCGTTACCTGGAGAACACCTACCGCCGCGTCCTCAAGCTGGTCGGTACGCCGATCCGCATCGAGTACAAGGGCGGTGAGAACCCGTACGAGGGCAAGAAGAACACCCTCACCGACCGCCAGGTCAACAAGAAGCGCCGCCTGATGTCGCACCACAAGAAGGCCGAGAAGAAGCGCCGCGACAAGCGCTGATTCCGCGTCAGCTTCTTCGCGGGTAAACCCGCTCCCACAGGTCCCACACAGTTTTCGAATGCTGTGCAGTACCTGTGGGAGCGGGTTTACCCGCGAACAGGCCCTTTGATCCAGCGCAAATCCCCCTATTGTTTCAACCTTTTTCCTGACCGCTCGATCCGCTATGCTCGGACTCCACCCCGTGCCGGATACACCCCAGGAAAGAGGGCTCCATGATTCGCAGCAAACTGCCGAATGTCGGCACGACCATCTTTACCACCATGTCCCAGCTCGCCGTGCAGACGGGCGCGCTCAACCTGTCGCAAGGTTTCCCCGACTTCAACGGCCCGCAGGCGCTGCTCGATGCAGTCGGCCGGCATGTAGCCGCCGGGCATAACCAGTATTCGCCGATGACCGGCCTGCCGGCCCTGCGCCAGCAGGTGGCGGCCAAGGTCGCGCGGCTGTATGGCGCACAGGTGGATGCCGATCAGGAAGTGACCATTACACCAGGCGCCACCGAGGCGATCTTCTGTGCCATTCAGGCAGTGGTACAGGCTGGCGATGAAGTGATTGTCTTCGACCCTTGTTACGACAGCTACGAGCCGTCCGTGGAACTGGCCGGTGGCCGCTGCGTGCATGTACAGCTGAGCGACGGCGATTTCCGCATCGACTGGCAGAAGTTCAGCGATGCCCTCAGCCCGCGTACGCGCATGGTCATCCTCAATTCGCCACACAACCCCAGCGGCGCGCTGATTACCCGAGAAGACCTCGACCAGTTGGCCCGGTTTATCGCTGATCGCGATATCTACCTGGTCAGCGACGAGGTCTACGAGCACCTGGTGTATGACGGTGTGCGCCATGCCAGCGTGCTGGCCCACGAGCAGCTGTACCCGCGTGCCTTCGTGGTCAGCTCGTTCGGCAAGACTTACCACGTTACCGGCTGGAAGACCGGCTACGTGATTGCCCCGCCGGCGCTGAGCGCCGAGCTGCGCAAGGTGCACCAGTACGTGAACTTCTGCGGCGTGACCCCGCTGCAGTGCGCCTTGGCCGATTTCATGGCCGAGCACCCCGAGCATATCGATGAACTGCCGGCCTTCTACCAGGCCAAGCGTGACCTGTTCTGCGGCTTGCTGGAGAGCTCGCGGTTCCGTTTCACCCGCACGGCGGGTACCTATTTCCAGCTGGTGGACTATTCGCAGATCCGCCCGGACCTGAACGATGTCGACATGTCGCTGTGGCTGACCCGTGAGCACGGCGTGGCGACCATCCCGGTGTCGGTGTTCTACCAGCAACCCATCCCCGAGCAACGCCTGGTCCGCCTGTGCTTTGCCAAACGAGAGGAGACGCTGCGTCAGGCAGCGGAAAGACTATGCGCGATCTGAGCACACTGCCGAACCTGAAAGTCGCCCTGGTGCAGACCACCCTGGCCTGGCACGACCGCGAGGCCAACCATGCGCACTTCGAAGTGCTGCTGGAGCAGGTGGGCGAAGTGGACCTGGTGATTTTGCCGGAAATGTTCACCACCGGCTTCTCGATGCAGTCCGAGAGCCTGGCCGAGCCGGAGAATGGCCCGACCTACAAATGGCTGAAGGCCCAGGCGAAGAAGTACGACACGGTAATTACCGGCAGCGTGATCATCCAGGCCGCCGATGGCAGCCACCGCAACCGCCTGCTGTGGGCGCGGCCGGATGGCGAAGTCCTGCACTACGACAAGCGCCACCTGTTCCGCATGGCCGGCGAGCACAAGCATTACACACCGGGCGAGCGCCAGGTGCAGTTCGAGCTCAAGGGCTGGCGGATTCGTCCGTTGATCTGCTACGACCTGCGCTTCCCGGTGTGGAGCCGCGATGCCCAGGACACCGACCTGTTGCTGTACACCGCCAACTGGCCGGCTGCGCGCCGCCAGCACTGGAACCGGCTGTTGCCGGCGCGGGGTATCGAGAACCTGTGCTATGTGGCGGCGGTGAACCGGGTGGGCACCGATGGCAAGGGCTTTGCCTATTCCGGCGACAGCCAGGTGCTGGACTTCCAGGGCGAGAGCCTGCTCAGCGCCGGGGAGGCCGACGGGGTGTTTACCGCGGTGTTGAGCGCGGCGGAGCTGGCGGCCTACCGGGCCAAGTTCCCGGCCAACCTGGATGCCGATACCTTCGAGCTGCACTGACAGCCTGTACCGGCCACTTCGCGGGTAAACCCGCTCCCACAGGTACCGCACAGTATTCAAAATCTGTGAGGACCCTGTGGGAGCGGGCAGGCCCGCGAAGAGGCCAGCACTGGCTACATCAATGCAAGATCAGTATACATCCCGCCGATACCGCCCATCCTCGATAAGCTGCTGCACAGTGGCCTCCCCGAGGATACCGTTGAGCGCCGCATCCACTCCCGCCGCCATCCCTTGCAGGCTGCCACAGACATACACACAGGCGCCATCCGCGACCCAGCGCTTGAACTCTTCAGCCTGCTGCAGCAACACATCCTGCACATACACCTTCTCCGCCTGGTCCCGCGAAAATGCCAGGTCCAGACGTGCCAGGTCGCCGCTGTCCAGCCAGCCTTGCAGCTCGCTGCCACACAGCAGGTCATGGGCGCGGTTACGCTCGCCGAACAGCAGCCAGTTGCGCTGCTCGCCCGCATTCACCCGCGCACGGAGGAGGCTGCGCAGGCCGGCCAGGCCGGTGCCGTTGCCGATCAACACCAGTGGTGCAGCCGTTTCCGGCAGGTGGAAGCTGCTGTTGCGCCGCAAGCGCAGGCTCAGCGTACCGTTCAGCGGCAGGTATTCGGTCAGCCAGCCGGAACCCAGGCCCAGGTTGCCATCGGCGTGGCGTTCCTGGCGCACGATCAGCTCCAGTACGCCATCGCTGGCGATCGAGGCGATCGAGTACTCGCGGCTGCCGATCGGCACCAATGCATCGACCAGCGCTTGCGGCTGCAAGCCGATCAGGTGATCGCGACGGGTCGGCAACTGGCGGCCAGCCAGGGCCTGGGCGAGGGTTTCGCCCAGGCCATTCACCTGCACCTTGGCCCCGGCGTCCAGCGCCATGCCATCGAGGAAGGCCTCGATCCTTGGCTGGCCGTTGAGCGGCAGGATCTCCACCAGGTCACCGGCTTCCCAGCTGGCGGGCGCTTGCGGTCGCAGGCCGAGCAGGTACACCGGCTGGCCCTGGCTGCCCGGGTTGAGCAGTTCACGGCGCACCAGTGACCAGTTGCCGAAACTCGGCGGCTGCCAGGCGGCCACCGGCTGGGCGCCGGTCAGTTGCGCCAGTTCCTGCTGCCACTGCTGCAGCGCGGCCTGGTCGGCGTTGTCCACTTCCACCGGGCTGAACGCGCTGCTGGCACCGCGCTCACCCAGCCATGCCTGCAAGCGGCGGGCGAAGCCGCAGAAGTGCGGGTACTGGCGGTCACCGAGGGCGAGCAGGGCATAGTTGAGGTTGTTCAGCGCCCAGGGCTGGCCGAGCACCTTGCGCTCGAAGGCGCGGGCGCTGTCGGGGGCTTCGCCGTCGCCGAAGGTGCTGACCACGAACAGCGCACGGCGGGCCTGGCGCAGGTCGTCTTCACCCAGTTCGGCCAGGGCGCGCACCTGCACCGGCAGGCCGGCCGCCTGCAACTGGCCGGCGCTCTGCCAGGCCAGTTGTTCGGCAAGGCCACTCTGGCTGGCAAAGCCGATCAGCCAGCTGTCGCCACTGGCCGTGTTGCTGGTGACGTTGCCACGGGCGGCGCGTACCTGACGCTTCTTGCGGCGGCGGTCGAGGTACAGCAGCCAGCCGGTGACGAAGAACAGCGGCATGGTCAGGCTGGCGATGGTGACGATGATGCGCCCCGGCAGGCCGAAGTATTCGCCCACGTGCAGGGCGTAGACGCTCTGCAGCAGCTGGGCCTTGAAGGATTTGTCGGTGTAGCGGTCATGTTTTTTCACCTGACCGCTGGCCGGGTCCAGCACCAGGGTGTTGAAGGCACGCGGGTGGTCGGCGTCGTCCAGCAGGTAGAACAGGTTGGCCGGTTGGCCACCTACCGGTGGCAGGCGCAGGTTGTACATGGCCAGGCCCGGGCCGGCGGCGTCCTTGAGGTTGGCCCAGATCGCGTCGTAGTCGACCACCAGCGGCGGGGCGTTCTTGTCGATTTTCTGCGGCCCGTGGCGGCCACGGCCTTCGCCGCGCTTTTGTTGCTGGCCGGCGGCCGGTGCGTCGGCCAGCAGCTTGTTCAGGCCTTCGCGGTACCACTCGTAGGACCAGAACAGCCCGGTCAGGGCGAACAACAGGTAGAACAGCAGGCACCAGGTGCCGGCCACCGCGTGCAGGTTCCAGTTGAAGGCGCGGCCTTTCCTGGCCCAGTCGAAGGTCAGCCAGGTGCGCCAGTCCAGCGCCTTGCGCGGCCAGCGCAGGTACAGGCCGGAGAGGCAGAAGAACACCAGCATCAAGGTGCAGGCACCGGTGATCTGCCGGCCGCTGTCGCCCATGGCCAGGAAGCGGTGCAGGTTGAGCATGAGGTTGAAGAAGCCTTGCCCGGCCACTTCTCCCTTGAGTTCGCCAGTGTACGGGTCGGCGTAGCGCAGCGGGCCACGGCGCTCGCCTGGTGGCGGGGTGAAGGAGACGCGTGCGGCGTTGCCTTCGCGTACATCGACCCACAGCATCGCCACCTTGTCGTGCTGCTGGGCCTCGACTCGCTGGACCAGTTCGGCCGGGGGCAGCACGCCCTCCGGGCGCACCTGGACCTTCAGGACATCGGCATTCAGCGCGCGCAGCAGTTCTTCCTGAAACGAGTACAAGGCCCCGGTGATACCCATCAAGGCCAGCACCAGGCCAGCGGTGATGCCAAAGAACCAGTGCAATTGGAACAGCGTCTTCTTCACCACATGATCACCTTGTGTTTCTGCCGCACACTGCGCGGCGTGCATTATGCCTTGATACGCAAAAGCCCCGCTCACGGGAATGAACGGGGCGGGGGGAGCGGGTTGTTTGTTACCTGTGCCGGCCTCTTCGCGGGTGAACCCGCTCCCACAGAGATATCACTGGATCTGAGGCCAGTGGAGTACCTGTGGGAGCGGGTTCACCCGCGAAAGGGCCGGCACAGGCGCAGCCCATTCAACAGATCAACCCCATCCTGGCATCAGAAGTGGACGCTGGTGGTCAACAGAGCCGTCCGCCCGGCTGCCTGGTTGGCGAAGTGGGTGGAGAAGGCCTTGTCGTAGTACACCTCGTTGGTCAGGTTCTGCACGTTCAGCTGCAGGTCGATGTTCTTGGTCAGCTTGTAGGCAGCCATGGCGTCATAGCGCACGTAGCTGTCGACCATTGTGGTATTGGCTACGTTGCCATACACGTCATCGACGTAGAACGCACCGCCACCGATGGTCAGCTTCGGCGTAACGGAGTACGTGGTCCACAGGCTGGCGCTGTTGTTCGGCGTGTTTGGCAGCTGATTGCCGTCGTTAGCCTTGTTCAGCGGGCCGCCGTCGATCTGACGTGCCTGAAGGTAGGTATAGCCGGCGAATACCTGCCACTTGTCGGTGAGCTTGCCGCTGGCCGACAGCTCGATGCCCTGTACACGAGTTTCGCCGACGTTCTCGTAGGTGGTGGTGTCCACCTGAACGCGGGCATTTTCCTTCTCTGTGCGGAAGATCGCTGCTGCCAGTGACAGGCGTTCGTCCAGCAAGTCCCACTTGGTACCTACTTCGTAGTTGGTGGTCTCTTCCGGCTCCAGGTCGCTGCCCAAGATATTGCCGCTGCGGTCAGTGGTGCCTGGCAGAGTGTTGGTTTCGGTACCCTCACCGAGCATGGCGCCTGGCGGGGTCGCGGACGTGGCGTAGGAAACATAGATGCTGCCGTTTTCGGCAGGCTTCCAGACCAGACCCAGCTGGCCTGTGAAGAATTCACTCTTGTCGCGACCTTTGGTAGGTACGCCGTTCTTGTTCACGACGGTTGCGCCGCTGGCGTCGTAGGTACGGAACTTGGTATCGAAATGGTCGTAACGCAGGCCCATGTTCAGCAGCCACTGGGGCGTGAGCTCCAGTGTATCGAAAGCATAGATCGCACGTGTCTTGCCGCTGGTTTTGGTACCGGCGTAGTTGCGCGAGACCGTGCCGTCCCAAGCGTCATCCGGGTTCGGGTCGCTCAGCGAGGTGCAGCTACCGCCGTTGCCAGGCCCAGTGCAGCTGAGTTTGCTGTTTGGCGTGACGGTGTAACTCTGGCGGTCGGACTCTTCCTTGGTGAACTCGATACCGGTGGAGAAATTGTTCTTGAAGCCGCCGACGAAGAACTCGCCGAACAGGTCGGTCTGGTTGGTTGTGGTGGCGGTGTTGCCAACACGGGTGTTGGCGCGACGCCAGACCCCATTGTTGTTGACGTTGCCAACACTGTCGTCAGGCTGGGTCAGGATGTAGTCCTGCATGCTGTTGCCGTGACGCAGGGTGTTTTTGATGGTCAGCGAGTCCGTCAGGTCGTGCTCGATGCCAATGGTTGCGATGTCAACGCGGGTCTTGCGGAAATCGCGACCGGTCAGGCCATAGAAGTTGTCGCTGTCGCCGCCGTCAGTCGGCTTGCTCGGGTGCGCCGAAGTGCGTGCAGTGTTGCCACCGGTCGGGATGGTGTACGGGATGCCAGAATCCGGAAGGTCGTCGCTTTCCAGATGGTAGTAGTCGAGGTTCACGCGGGTCGGGGTACCCAGGCCGAAGGCCAGCGATGGGGCGATACCCCAACGGTCGTAGTTGACCTTGTCGCGGCCGGCGACGTTGCTTTCGTGGGTCATCAGGTTCAGGCGGCCGGCAACGGTATCGCTGAACTGGTAGTTACCATCGAAGGTGTAGCGCTGGGTCTGGTCGCTGCCCCAAGTCCAGGCGCCATCGAGCGAGTTGCCCAGGTGTGCACGTTTGCTCACCAGGTTGATGGTGCCGCCGGCGGCACCACGGCCACCGATGGCCGAGTTCGGGCCCTTGGCTACTTCTACCGATTCGATGGCGAAGATTTCGCGGGTTTGTGCACCAGTGTCGCGTACGCCGTCCAGGTAGGTGTCGCCCTGGGCGTCGAAGCCGCGGATGAACGGGCGGTCGCCTTGCGGGTTGCCGCCTTCGCCGGCACCAAAGGTGATCCCTGGCACGGTGCGCAGGGCGTCCTGCAGGGTCAGGGCGCTGGTGTCCTTGATCACTTGCTGCGGGATCACGGTGATCGAGCGTGGGGTGTCTACCAGCGGCGCGGTGTACTTCTGCGAGGAGGCCTTGTCGACCTTGTAATCGGTGCTGGCTTGTTCAGCCTTGCCGTTGACGCTGGTGGCGTCGAGGGTGATCGCGCTGCTGGCGGCCGGGTCGGCGGCGTAGGCCGACGAGGCGCTGAGGGCGACGCCGATGGCGGACACGATCAGGCGTGGTGAACTCACTGCAGATGGTACGTACTGGCGCATTGCTTAGGACCTTCCCCAAGGTGTTAAGGCCGCGGATCTTAATGTAAGCGATTGTGACTCACAATTGAGAGTCGTTACCATTCGTGAAGAATTTACAATCTTTACAATTTCCCTTTACGGTTTCATCAAGCTGAAACGTCTTAAGCGGCGAATGGGGGTTGTGAAGCGCAAAAGGGAATCAATATCATTGGCGCCTTTAAATTTTCCAACGGTGCTGCCGCCATGCTGCTTCACATCCCCGGCCTGTTCGATACCGATGAGCTGGCCCGTATCCGCGAGGCGCTGGAGCAGGCCGACTGGGCCGACGGCAAGATCACGGCCGGCTACCAGTCGGCCAAGGCCAAGCACAACCTGCAGCTGCCGGAAGGACACCCGCTGGCCAAGGAGATCGGCAGTGCGCTGATCGACCGCTTGTGGCAGAACCCGCGCTTCATGTCCGCAGCCTTGCCGCACAAGGTGTTCCCGCCGTTGATCAACTGCTACCGCGAAGGTGGCAATTTCGGCTTCCACATCGACAACGCCCTGCGCCAGCCCAAGGGCAGCCCGGAGCGGGTGCGTACCGACCTGTCCTCCACGCTGTTCCTCAGCGATCCGGACAGCTACGACGGCGGCGAGCTGGTGATCCAGGACACCTATGGCGTGCAGCAGGTCAAACTGGCCGCCGGTGACCTGGTGCTGTACCCCGGCACCAGCCTGCACAAGGTCAACCCGGTGACCCGTGGCCAGCGTTACGCCGCGTTCTTCTGGACCCAGAGCCTGGTGCGCGAGGACAGCCAGCGGGCGTTGCTGTTCGAGATGGACAATGCCATCCAGCAACTGACTGCCGATGTGCCGGACCATCCATCACTGCTACAGCTGACCGGCACCTACCACAACCTGCTGCGCCGCTGGGCCGAGGTCTGAACCGTGTCCTATCAGTTGCGGCGTGAGGAAGTGATGGATGTGGCCCGTTTGCAGGCCATGCTGGAAGAAAGCCCCGGCAAGGCTGCCCAGGCGATTCTGGCGGCGGCCGGGCAGGGTGCGGTCGAGGCACAGTTGCTGCTGGGGCAGATCCTGCTCGACGGGCGCGGCATTCAGGCGGATGCCGCCGTGGCCAGGCGCTGGTTCGGCATTGCCGCACAGGGCGGCAGTGCCATGGCGCACAACATGCTGGGGCGTTGCCTGGAGCATGGCTGGGGCGGTGAGCCAAGCCCGGCGCAGGCGGCCGTTCACTATGCGCGTGCGGCCGATGCCGGGCTGGACTGGGGGCTGTACAACCTGGGCAACCTGCTGGCCACCGGGCGCGGCGTACCGGCCAACCAGGCGCAGGCGCTGATGTGCTACGAGAAAGCGGCGCACATGGGGCATGCCAAGTCGATGAACCTGTACGGGCGTTACCTGGAGCAAGGCATCGCCACGGCGCCCAACCCGACACGGGCGGTGCGCTGGTATCGGCGTTCGGCCGAGGCGGGGGACTTTCGCGGCATGTTCAGCCTGGGGCTGGTGCTGGTCGAGCGTGGGCAGGTGGCGGAAGCCGGGCCTTGGCTGGAGCGGGCGCGGGTCGAGGGGAACATGAATTTCCTGCGCAGTGCGCTGGTGAGCTTGCAGGGGGCGGGGCCGGTATTGATGGCCTTTGCGGCGCGGTATGCCGAGGAGATCGAGCGGCGCGAAGCCTGATGTCGCCTGTGCTGGCCCTATCGCCGGCAAGCCAGCTCCCACAGGGTCTGGACAAGGCTTGAGGCTGCGCTGTACCTGTGGGAGCGGGCGTGCCCGCGAAGAGGCCGGTACAGCAAAGCACAAATGAAAACGGGGCCTTGCGGCCCCGTTGTGCATTACAGGTAGTAAGCCTTCAGCGGCGGGAAGCCGTTGAATTCCACTGCGCTGTAGCTGGTGGTGTAGGCACCGGTCGACAGCCAGTACAGGCGGTCGCCGATGGCCAGGTTCAGCGGCAGGCCGTACTTGTAGTTTTCGTACATGATGTCGGCGCTGTCGCAGGTCGGGCCGGCGATGACCACTTCTTCGGCCTCGCCTTTCTTCTCGGTCCAGATCGGGAACTTGATGGCTTCGTCCATGGTTTCGATCAGGCCGGAGAACTTGCCCACGTCGGTGTAGATCCAGCGCTCGACAGCGGTGCGCGACTTGCGTGCAACCAGTACCACTTCGCTGACCAGGATACCGGCGTTGGCAATCAGCGAACGGCCCGGCTCGAGGATGATTTCCGGCAGGTCGTCACCGAAGTCTTCCTTCAGGAAGCGGATGATCTCTTCGGCGTAGGTTTCCAGGCTGTTGGTCCGGGTGATGTAGTTGGCCGGGAAGCCGCCACCCATGTTGATCAGCTTCAGCTCGATGCCGTCTTCTTCCTTCAGGCGCTCGAAGATCACCTTGACCTTGGCGATGGCGGCGTCCCATACGCTGATGTCGCGCTGCTGCGAGCCAACATGGAAGGAAATGCCGTAAGGCACCAGGCCCAGGTCGCGGGCGAGGATCAGCAGGTCCATGGCCATGTCGGTCTGGCAGCCGAATTTGCGCGACAGCGGCCAGTCGGCAGTGGTCGAGCCTTCGGTGAGGATACGCACGTACACTTTCGAGCCCGGCGCGGCCTTGGCGATGTTGCGCAGGTCGGCTTCCGAGTCGGTGGCATACAGGCGCACGCCCTTCTCGTAGAAGTAGCGGATGTCCTTGGACTTCTTGATGGTGTTGCCGTAGCTGATGCGGTCGGCGGTTACACCGCGGCCCAGCACCTTGTCCAGCTCGTAGATCGAGGCGATGTCGAAGCTCGAACCTTTTTCCTTGAGCAGGTCGATGATCTCGACGGCCGGGTTGGCCTTGACCGCGTAGTACACCTTGGCGAATTCGAAACCAGCACGCAGGTCGTCATAGGCCTGGCTGATCATCTGGGTATCGATGAGTACGAACGGGGTTTCCTGCTTGTCGGCGAACGCCTTCATTTTCTGGAAGGTGTCACGCGCGAAATAGTCTTCGACCTGGATCGACATGCTCAGGGACTCCATGGGCAAACTGAAAGATTAAGTGGCTGCAAACTGAACGTCCTCCGTATCCCCACTTTGGTTCGCCTACTCAGTACTTGAGCCGGATGGATCGTTTCCAGCATGGACGTTCGGCGCGCACTTTAGGGCGTGAAGAATGCAGAATCAACAGGCAATCCGGGCGTGATCGACGTGGATCGACGACCAGCCATTTGAATAACCGACTCCTGTGACCGGTTGATGTTCCCCAGCGTGTTTCAAGCGTAAAAAATAGTGGAATGGACCGCGTTGGCCCCTTCGCGGGCACGCCCGCTCCCACAGGCATCTCGCCACTCCTGTGGGAGCGGGCGTGCCCGCGAAGGGGCCTCAGGTGTTCATATTTATGGCCACATTTCCCTGGCACTGCCGTCCATGAAAAAGACAATAAATTTTTTGTTACCGACTGGCGGAATTGCCGGTTTTGATGAGAAACATTACTATTCGCACCCTTGTCCGCCTCCCTGATGACCCCGACCGTGTCCGGACCCAAAGGCTTCCTCGACCACTACCACGAGCTGATCGGCACCTGGACGCGCAAGTTGCGCAGTCGACCGCAGGCCGAGGACCTCACCCACGATGCCTTTGTCCGGGTACTGGAAAACCCGCGCGAGCAGGTTGAGCAGCCTCGCGCCTACCTGCACCAGACCGCGCGCAACATTGCCGTGGACGGTTTCCGTCGCGAGGACCGCCGCCAGGCCCTGGAGCTGGAAGCCTTCGATGAAGGCGTGGCCGGTAATGGCGACCCCGAGGCCTACGTGCATGCGCTGGAGCTGGCCGACAGGGTCGAGCGGGCGCTGGCCGAACTGCCGCTCAATTGCCGGCAGGTGTTCATCTGGCAGAAGCTCGAAGGCCTGACCCAGGCCGAGATCGCCGAGCGCATGGGGTTGAGCAAGAACATGGTCGAAAAGTATATGATCCGCACGCTCCGGCATCTGCGTGAGCACCTGGATGTGTCGGCATGATGAGTCAGGAGACCTTTTCGATGAAACAGCACGGTACCGGTACCGTCCGCGAGCAGGCGGCCGCATGGTTTGCCCGCGTGCAGGATGCGCCTCGCGATGCCGTGCTGCAGGCGCAACTGCACGCCTGGCTGGAAGGCGATGCACGGCACCGTGAAGAGTACCAGCAGCTCGCCCGCCTGTGGCAGGCCGCCGACTTCATCCCCCGCCAGCGCCTGGAAGCGCTGTGCCAGCCAGCCCCGGTACGTCAGTTGCCACGTCGACGCTTTGTGCGCCAGGCCTTGGCCGCCAGTGTGGCCGCACTGGCGTTGGGGCTGGGCTGGGGTGGCTGGCACTACCAGCAACTGAATCACCAGGGCAGTTTGCAGACAGCCTTCAACGAACGCCGCCAGGTTGACCTGCCGGATGGTTCGCACCTTGAACTCAACGGCAGTACGCAAGTGCAGGTCGCCTTCAGCGCCGGCCAGCGGCATGTCCGGCTGATGGCGGGTGAAGTGATGTTCACTGTCGCCCATGACAGTGGCAGGCCGTTCGTGGTCGACACCGCCCAGGGGAGCGTGACTGTCACCGGTACCCGTTTCGATGTCCGGCTGGACCCGGCCAGCACGCGCGTGGCGGTGGAGCAGGGCTCGGTGCGTGTGCAAGGCAAGGGCGCCTCGCTGGCGCAGCTCACGGCTGGCCAGGGCTCGCATATCGATGCACAAGGCCAGGTGGCCGCACCCTATGCGGTGAATACCGATGCCCTGACGGCCTGGCGCCAAGGCCGGCTGGTGTTCGACAACGCCACCCTGGCCGAGGTGGTGGCAGAAGCTTCGCGTTACCGCAGCCAGCCGCTGCGGGTCGCCCCCGGCAAAGTCGCCCAACTGCGGCTGTCCAGCACCTTCAGCACCGACGACACCGACGCGCTGCTGCGCGCCTTGCCGAGCATCCTGCCGGTGGCCATCAAGGCCCATGAAGATGGCTCGCGCGAAATAATCGCGAAATAGATTCAGGTTTTTTTCCGCTCGTTCGTCTTCCCCGCCAGCTGCAACTGCCAAGCATTTCCATTTGCATGCGGTTGGCGTTTATTCCGTATTCCAGGAAGTTTCGACGACGTGAACAACAACAAGCCCTTTCCACGCTTCCGCGCTCTGGCGCTGGCCCTGGCGGTCAGTGCCGTGGCCGTCAACGGCCAGGCCGCAGAGGCCGGCAGCACCATCCAGATCCAGGCCCAACCCCTGGCTTCGGCGCTGAACCAGCTGGGCCAGCAGACCAACCTGCAGCTGTTCTTCAGCCCCGAACTGGTGGCCGGCAAGCAAGCCCCGGCGGTGTCCGGTCAGCTGGCGCCCGAGCAGGCGCTGCAGCAGCTGCTGCAAGGCAGCGGCCTGACCTACGAGATGTCCCAGGGCACCGTGGTGGTCAAGCCGGCGCAGGCCGATGGCACCCTCACCACTGGCAGCCTGGAACTGGCGCCCACCGACATCAAGGTGGTGGGTGACTGGCTGGGCGATGCCCAGCAGAGCGTGGTGCAGAACCACCCCGGCGCGCGCACGGTGGTGCGCCGCGAGGCGATGGTGGAGAAGGGCGCAATGAACGTGCGCGATGTGCTGCGCGGCATCCCGGGCGTGCAGGTGCAGGACTCCAACGGCACTGGCGGCAGCGACCTGTCGCTGAACGTGGGCGTTCGCGGCCTGACTTCACGCCTGTCGCCACGCTCCACGGTACTGATCGACGGTATCCCGGCCGCTTTCGCGCCCTATGGGCAGCCGCAGTTGTCGATGGCGCCGATTTCCTCGGGCAACCTCGACAGCATCGACGTGGTACGTGGCGCCGGTTCCGTGCGTTATGGCCCGCAGAACGTCGGCGGGGTGATCAACTTCGTTACCCGGGCGATCCCGGAGAAGGCATCGGCGGAGCTGTCCACCACCCTGGAAACCTCCCGGCATGGTGGCTGGAAGCATACCGAATCGGCCTTCGTCGGCGGCACGGCGGACAACGGCATGGGTGTGGCGCTGCTGTACACCGGGGTGAATGGCAACGGCTACCGTGAAAGCAACAACGGCAACGATATCGATGACGTCATCCTCAAGACCCACTGGGCGCCGACTGACGTCGACGAGTTCTGGCTCAACTTCCACTATTACGATGGCCGTGCCGACATGCCCGGCGGCCTGACCCAGGCCCAGTACGACAGCAACCCGTACCAGTCGCTGCGCGACTACGACTACTTCGCCGGCCGGCGCAAGGATGTGTCGTTCAAGTGGCAGCGGCAGCTCGACGACGCCACCCAGTTCGAAGTGCTGACCTACTACACCGACAGCTTCCGCGGCAGCGCCATTGCCTCGCGCGACATGAAGACCCTGTCGTCGTACCCGCGCAACTACCACACCTTCGCCATCGAACCACGGCTGTCGCGGATCTTCTTCGCCGGCCCGACCACCCAGGAAGTCAGCGTGGGTTACCGCTACCTGAAGGAAGCGATGCGTGAGCAGTCGACCCGCCTGGCGCTGATCGACAATGTGCCGACGCCAACCCCGACCTCCGACGGCCATGTGTTCCAGGACCGCAGTGGCGGTACCGAGGCCAGCGCCTACTACATCGACGACAAGATCGACGTGGGTAACTGGACCATCACCCCGGGCATCCGCTTCGAGCACATCAACACCGACTGGCGCGACCGCCCGGTGCTCGGTGCCAACGGCCAGCCGGTGCCAGAGAAGAAACGCAGCATCACCAGCAACGAGCCGCTGCCGGCGCTGAGCGTGATGTACCACCTCTCCGATGCGTGGAAGTTGTTCGCCAACTACGAGACCTCGTTTGGCAGCCTGCAGTACTTCCAGCTGGGCCAGGGCGGTACTGGCAACAGCACGGCCAATGGCCTGGAACCGGAAAAGGCCAAGACCTACGAAATCGGTACCCGCTATGACAATGGCGCCTTTGCCGGTGAGCTGACGGCGTTCTACATCGACTTCGACGACGAACTGCAGTACATCAGCAACGACGTGGGTTGGACCAACCTCGGCGCGACCAAGCACCAGGGTATCGAGGCTTCGGTGCGCTATGACCTGGCGGGGCTTGACCCGCGCCTGGAAGGGCTGTCGGTGAGCGGTGGCTACACCTATACCCGCGCTACTTATGAAGGGGACATTCCTGGCTTCAAGGGCCGTGACCTGCCGTTCTATTCACGCCAGGTGGCCACTGCCGGGGTGCGCTACGCGGTCAACCACTGGACCTGGAACCTGGATGCCTACGCCCAATCCAAACAGCGTGCACCGGGTACGGGGATCAATGCCGATGGCAGCTTCAACGGCGACTACATCACCGAGCCGAGTGCGGACGGGCAGTTCGGCGACATTCCGGGTTACGTGACCTGGCATGCGCGTGGCGGCTATGAGTTCGGACCGGAAATGTCCAACCTGAAGTTGGCGGCGGGGGTGAAGAACCTGTTCGACAAGCAGTACTTCACCCGCTCCAGCGACAACAATGCCGGCATCTATGTGGGTGAGCCACGGACCTTCTATGTGCAGGCCAGTGTAGGGTTCTGACACCGCGTCGCCTGCTTCACGGGTGAACCCGCTCCCACAGGTATCGCGCAGGTCTTTAGCCTTGCGCCGACCCTGTGGGAGCGGGTTTACCCGCGAAGAGGCCGATTCAGGAAATCACCGCCTCGGCCGGCGAAACGATGCTGGTCTTGGCCCCCCGCGAACGCCCCGAACTCAGGTAAGCCGCAATCGACTCCTGGGTCACTTCACCCAGGAACACCTGCTCGGCATCCAGCACCGGCAGCCACGCCCGGTTGAATTCGTACATCCGCGACAACAGGATGCGCAAATGCTCATCATGCGCCGCGGTTGCATTGAACGGCCGCAGGAAGTCGCCACAGGTCCCTTGCTGGCGATGCATATCACGCCGGCGCACGTAGCCCAGTGCCTTGTTCTGCGCATCGGTCACCACCACGTAACGGCGGTCGTGCTCGTCCAGCAGCTCCAGCGCATCGCTCACCGGCGTCTGCGGGCTCACCGATGGCGCGTTGTCTGCCGCATCCTCGGCACGCACCAGCAGCAGGCGCTTGAGGGTGCTGTCCTGGCCGACGAAGTTGCTGACGAACTCATCCGCCGGATGCGCCAGCAGGGTGTCCGGGTGGTCCAGCTGCAACAGCTTGCCGGCACGGAAAATGGCGATCTTGTCGCCCAGCTTGATCGCTTCGTCGATGTCGTGGCTGACCATGATCACCGTCTTGTTCAGCGCCCGCTGCATCTCGAAGAACTCGTTCTGGATCATCTCGCGGTTGATCGGGTCGACCGCGCCGAACGGCTCGTCCATCAGCAGCACCGGCGCTTCCGCCGCCAAGGCGCGGATCACGCCGATACGCTGCTGCTGGCCACCGGACAGCTCGCGCGGGTAGCGTTGCAGGTACTGCTTGGGCTCCAGCTTTATCATGTGCATCAGCTCGCGGGCGCGTTCATGGCACTTCTGTTTGTCCCAGCCGAGCAGGCGCGGCACCACGGTGATGTTCTCCTCGATGGTCATGTTGGGGAACAGGCCGATCTGCTGGATCACGTAGCCGATGTGCCGGCGCAGGGTGACTTCGTCCAGCCCGGTGGTGTCTTCGCCATTGATGAACACCTGGCCGGAAGTGGGGGTGATCAGGCGGTTGATCATTTTCAGGGTAGTGCTCTTGCCGCAGCCCGAGGGGCCGAGGAACACGCAGATTTCCCCTTCGTTGACGGTGAGGCTTACCGCGTCGACGGCTTTGACGTCCTTGCCGTTGACGTTGAAGGTTTTGCTGAGGTTCTTCAGTTCGATCATGAGCGCAGTCCTTCTGGAGTCAGGGCACGTTGCAGGGTTTGCAGCAGCAGGTCGGCGATGATCGCCAGCAGGCTGACCAGCACGGCGCCGACCAGCAGCATCGACATGTCGCTGCGGCTGATGGAGGTAAGGATGAGTACGCCGAGGCCGCCGGCGCCGATGGTGGCGGCGATGGTCATGACGCCGATGTTCATCACCACGGCGGTGCGCACGCCGGCGAGAATCACCGGCACGGCGATGGGCAGTTCGACCATGCGCAGGCGCTGGCCGAAGGTCATGCCGATGCCGCGCGCGGCTTCACGGATGCCGGGCTCGACGTTGGTCAGGGCCAGGTAGGTGTTGCGCAGGATCGGCAGCAGTGAATAGAGGAACACCGCAGTGATCGCCGGCAGCGGCCCGAGGCCCTGGCCGAACCTGGAGTAGAACGGCAGCAGCAGGCCGAACAGGGCGATGGACGGGATGGTCAGCAGCACCGTGGCACTGGCCTGCAATGGGCCGGCGACGGCCGGGAAGCGGGTCATCAGGATGCCCAGCGGTACGCCGACGATGATCGCCAGGCCCACGGCGACGCCGACCAGCATGATGTGTTGCCAGGTCAGATGCAGCACCTGGGCCCAGTCCAGATGGTTGAAGGTATCGATCAGGTTCATGGCTGGCCCTCGCTGTTCAGTGGATGCTCACGCAGGAAAGCGGCAGCCACGGCGGTCGGGTTCTGGTGCTCGACATCGACCTTGGCGTTGAGCTGGCGCATGGTTGCGTCATCCAGTTGCTCGGCCAGTGGCTTGAGCAGGCCGGCCAGCTGCGGGTTGGCGTCGAGCACGGCTTTTCGCACCACCGGCGCGGCGGTGTAGTCGGGGAAGTAGTGCTTGTCGTCTTCCAGCAGCTTGAGGTTGAACGCGTTCAGGCGGCCATCGGTGGTGTACACCAGGCCGGCGAACACCTGGTTGTTGTGCATGGCGGTGTAGACCAGGCCGGCATCCATCTGGCGGATGTTGGCGCGGCCCACTTGCAAGTCGTACATCGCCTTCAGGCCGACCAGGCCGTCCGGACGGTTGGCGAACTCGGTGTCCAGCGCCACCAGGTGGTTGCGTCGGCTTTCGTCACGCAGCACCTGGTTGAGGTCGCTGATCGAGTTGATCTGTGGATAAGCCTCGGCGACCTGCTTGGGCAGGCCCAGCGCGTAGGTGTTGCTGAACTTCGACGGGGTCAGCCAGATCAAGCCTTTCTTCGCGTCCAGTGCCTTGACCTTGGCGTAGGTGGCCTCGGCACTGGGCATGCGCTCATCGATATGGTTGTACGACACCAGTGACACGCCGGTGTATTCCCACATCAGGTCGAGCTGGCCGGTTTCCTGGGCCTGGCGCGCGATGCTGCTGCCAAGGCCGCTGGTGACGCGCACGTCAAAACCGTTGGCGCGCAGGTATTGCGCGGTGATTTCGGCGAGCACGGTCTGTTCGGTGAACACCCGCGCGCCGATGCGGATCAGCGGTTTTTCCGCTGCCTGGGCAAATCCTGCGAACAGCAGGGCCGCGCCCAGCAGCAAGGCGATTTTCTTGTTCATACGTTCCCTCTTGTTATCCAGCCAGGCCACGTTCCAGCCAGCGCTTGCTGGAGAAACTCACCGCCGCGTCCAGCACTAGCGCCAGCAGCGCGGTGCAGGCGGCACCCAGCAGCAGCTGTGGCTGGTTGTTCAGGGCGATGCCGGGGAAGATCAGGCTGCCCAGGCTGTTGGCGCCGATCAGGAAGGCCAGCGGTGCGGTGCCCACGTTCAGCGCCAGGGCCACGCGCACGCCGCCGACGATGATCGGCACGGCGTTGGGCAACTCAACCTGCCAGAGTTGCTGGCGCGGGGTCATGCCGATGCCGGTGGCGGCTTCCTTGAGCGAGGCGGGGACGTTTTTCAGGCCCTCGTAGGTGTTGCGCACGATGGGCAGGAGGGAGGCGAGGAACAGGGCGAAGATTGCAGGCCCGGCGCCGATGCCCAGGATACTCAGGGCGATGGCCAGAACGGCCAGGGGAGGGATGGTGTTGCCAACGTTGAACAACTGCATGAAGCGCTCGGCTTTGTCGACCCGCTGCGGTCGACTTAACGCAATGCCGGCGGGGATGCCCACGGCCAGCGCCGCCGCCATCGAAGCCAGCACCAGGACCAGGTGCGCTTGCAGGTAGAACCCAAGATCGTCGCGATAACGCGTGATCGTGTCGATGCCGATCCAGTGGACCAGCAGGGCCAGGATGACGAGCACGGCGGCCCATCCCAACAGCCCTTTTCCGTAGCGTTTTGCCACAGGCGGACTCCTTGTGTAGTCGGCGAGCACACTTCTTGGTTGCCGGCCAGTCCTGGCGGCGGGTGGTGTGTTCGCGAGTAGCAGCATGACGCACGCCGAAGGCTGCGATCAGGCCATGAGCCGAACCCCGTCGGGCCCGAAAATGCTGATGAAAACAGCTCCCCAACCGAAGCGGGTTGCAGGGGAGTGGACGTCTCCGTGGGCGTAAAGGTTCCCATCTGGGGCGGCATTTGGCCAGTGCTAATCACTGGGTGTATCGAAATATGGCGAGAAAAAACAGCGTATTGATTCGCTACAAGCGTTGAAATAACTGACCTGTGGCCATTTATCGTGATAAAGCGATTGCCTGTGGAATCGGCTTTGCCTGAGCCGGCCCTTTCGCGGGTAAACCCGCTCCCACAGGGACTGCACCGCACCTGGACGCTGTGCAGTCCCTGTGGGAGCGGGTTTACCCGCGAAGAGGCCGGCACAGCACCACTCATTCCTCAGGTTTTGGTCCCGGCCCAACTTCAGGTATGATATCGCCCCTTTTAAATCCCCCAGTCAGGCGATTTCCCATGACCAACCAGGCCGCCGAAGTCGCGAAGCGCCGCACTTTCGCAATCATTTCCCACCCCGACGCCGGTAAGACCACCATCACCGAGAAGCTGCTGCTGATGGGCAAGGCCATTGCCGTCGCCGGTACCGTGAAGTCGCGCAAGTCCGACCGCCACGCCACCTCCGACTGGATGGAAATGGAGAAGCAGCGCGGCATCTCCATCACCACCTCGGTGATGCAGTTCCCGTACCGCGAGCACATGATCAACCTGCTCGACACCCCCGGTCACGAAGACTTCTCGGAAGACACCTACCGCACCCTGACCGCGGTGGACTCGGCGCTGATGGTGCTCGATGGCGGTAAAGGTGTAGAGCCACGCACCATCGCCCTGATGGACGTGTGCCGCCTGCGCGACACGCCGATCGTCAGCTTCATCAACAAACTCGACCGTGACATCCGCGACCCGATCGAACTGCTCGACGAGATCGAAGCGGTACTGAAGATCAAGGCGGCACCGATCACCTGGCCGATCGGTTGCTACCGCGACTTCAAGGGCGTGTACCACCTGACCGGTGACTACATCGTGGTGTACACCCCGGGCCACGGCCACGAGCGCACCGAAGCCAAGATCATTCAGAAGCTGGACTCGGACGAGGCCCGCGCTCATCTGGGCGACCAGTACGACTCGTTCGTCGAGCAGCTGGAGCTGGTGCAGGGGGCCTGCCACGAGTTCAACCAGGAAGAGTTCATCAACGGCCAGCTGACTCCGGTGTTCTTCGGTACTGCATTGGGCAACTTCGGTGTCGACCACGTGCTCGACGCAGTCGTCGACTGGGCGCCGCGCCCGCTGGGCCGTGTTGCCCACGAGCGTACCGTCGAGCCTGTGGAAGAGAAGTTCACCGGCTTCGTGTTCAAGATCCAGGCGAACATGGACCCGAAACACCGCGACCGCATCGCCTTCATGCGCATTTGCTCGGGCAAGTACGAGAAGGGCATGAAGATGCGCCACGTGCGGATCAACAAGGACCTGCGTATCGGCGATGCGCTGACCTTCTTCTCCTCCGAGCGTGAGCAACTGGAAGAGGCCTATGCCGGCGACATCATTGGCCTGCACAACCACGGCACCATCCAGATCGGCGACACCTTCACCGAAGGCGAGGCGCTGGGCTTCACGGGTATCCCGCACTTCGCCCCGGAACTGTTCCGCCGCGTACGCCTGAAGGACCCGCTGAAATCCAAGCAGCTGCGTCAGGGCCTGCAGCAGCTGGCCGAAGAGGGCGCGACCCAGGTGTTCTTCCCGGAGCGCAGCAACGACATCATCCTCGGTGCGGTCGGTGTGCTGCAGTTCGACGTGGTCGCCAGCCGCCTGAAGGAAGAGTACAAGGTCGAGTGCGCCTACGAGCCGATCACCGTCTGGTCGGCGCGCTGGATCGGCTGCGACGACAAGAAGAAGCTCGAGGAATTCCAGAACAAGGCCATGGAAAACCTGGCCATCGACGGTGGCGGGCACCTGACCTACCTGGCGCCGACCCGGGTCAACCTGTCGCTGATGGAAGAGCGCTGGCCGGACATCAAGTTCCGCGCTACCCGCGAGCACCACTGATTTTCGAGAGCCTGCCAACTGACCCTGTGGGAGCGGGTTCACCCGCGAATGCGTCGGTGAATTCAATATCGCATTCGCGGCGGTTCGGCGCTCCGATGAACCCGCTCCCACAGGGACCGTGCTAAGACCGAAATTAATTCCCGGCCTTGATACTGGTCCAGATCCGGGTTCTGATACGGTCGATCTTCGCCGGCATTGCCTCCAGCGCATACAGCTTGCCCATCACTTCCTCGCTCGGGTAAACCATCGTGTTGCCCTTCATCGCCGGTTCCACGAGCCCGTCCGCTTCGAGGTTGCCGTTGGCGTACTGCACATGGTTGCTGATGTTGGCCATCACCTGCGGCTGCAGCAGGTAGTTCATGTAGGCATACCCGGCCTTTTCATCCGGCGCATCGGCCGGCATGGCGACCATGTCGAACCACATCGGCGCGCCTTCCTTCGGGATCGAGTACCCCACGTTCACTCCGTTCTTCGCTTCTTCGGCGCGATTCTTCGCCTGCAGCACATCCCCCGAGAAACCCACCACCACGCAGATATCGCCATTGGCCAGGTCGCCGGTGTACTTCGATGAGTGGAAGTAGCTGATGTACGGCCGCACCTGCATCAACAGCGCCTTGGCCTTGTCGTAGTCCGCCGGGTTCTGGCTGTGGTGCGGCAGGCCCAGGTAGTGCAGGGCGATCGGCAACAGTTCGGGGCCGTTGTCCAGCACGGCGACGCCGCAGGTTTTCAGCTTGCTCATGTATTCGGGCTTGAAGATCAGGTCCCATGAGTCCAGTGGCGCGTTGTCCCCGAGCACCGCCTTGACCTTGTCGATGTTGTAGCCGATACCGGTGCTGCCCCACAGGTAGGGGAAGCCGTACTGGTTGCCCGGGTCGTTCACCTCCAGCGCCTTGAGCAGCACCGGGTTGAGGTTGTGCCAGTTGGGCAGTTGCGACTTGTCCAGGCGCTTGAGGGCCTTGCCCTGGATCTGCCGGGCCATGAAATGGTTGGACGGAAACACCACGTCGTAGCCGGAGTTGCCGGTCATCAGCTTGCCGTCGAGGGTTTCGTTGCTGTCGTAAACATCGTAGGTGGGCACGATACCGCTGGCTTGCTGGAAGTTCTTCAGTGTGTCGGGGGCGACGTAGCTGGACCAGTTGTAGATCTTCACCGTTTCGGCGGCGCCGGCCACGCTGGCGGCCAGCATCAGGGGGGCGAGAAGGAGCGTGCGCATGTCGGGGTTACCTTGCTTTGTCTGTTGTTGTCGAAGGCAGGCGATCAGCGGATCAGAAAATAAGGACGTAGGTCTTGCGCACGGTCTCCTGGATGTCCCAGGTGCCGGTGCTGTTGGCCGGTAGCATCAGTGCGTCTCCGGCTTCTATGAGCAGCGGCTTGCCACCGTCGGGGGTGAAGGTGCAGCGGCCCTTGATGAAATGGCAGAACTCCTGCTGCACGATCTGCCGCCGCCAGCGCCCGGGGGTGCACTCCCAGATGCCGGTTTCGACGCCGTCGCTGCGTTCCACGCAGGTGACCGAGGTCACCGCCACGGGCTCGCCGAGTGGTACCGCAACGGGGTTGGAGCTATCGAGCACGGCGCTGTCGCTGTTCTTGAACTGGGTGATGTTCATGACCGGTGAATCCTGTGTCGGGGAAAGGGAAGTCAGTGCATGAAACCTTCCATGAAGTCCGCAAGACTGCTGGCCAGGCGCCGCCTCCACGACGCGCAGGCGGGATTGGCGAGGGTCCGGTCCTCGTGGACGAAACTCTGGATGATTGCGTTGTAGCCCAGCCAGCGGCAGGGCTCGGGTGGCCAGCTGGCCAGGCTTGAAAGCGGGCGGTTGTCGAGCACCCAGGGTTGCGCGGTCAGTTCGTTGTGCTGGTTGAGGATCAGCGCCGCCAGGGTGCGCCCGCCCAGGTTGGTGGCGCCGACACCCTCGCCGCCGTAGCCGCCGGCCAGGGCGATGCCGCGCTGGCGGTCGCAGAGCATGTGCGGGTGGAAGCGCCGTGCCATGCCCAGGTTGCCGCCCCACGAATGGGTGATGCGCACGTGCTTCAGCTGCGGGAACAGTTCGCTGAACAGATAGCGGCGCAGCTCGATTTCCTGTTCAGTGAGGTTGAAGTTTTCGCGCAGGCGGCCACCGAAGCGGTAGCCGCCACGGGCGCCGAATACCAGGCGGTTGTCGGCGGTACGCTGGCCATAGGTGACCTGGCGGCTGCTTTCGCTGAACGCCTGGCCCTGGTTCAGGCCGATCTGTTCCCAGGTGGCCTCCGGCAATGGCTCGGTGGCCACCAACAGGCTCTGTACCGGCAGCTGATGTTTGCCCAGTGGCGGCAGGCTGGCGGCGTAGCCCTCCACGGCGGGTACCATCCATTGGCAGCGAATGCGCGCCAACGGGGTACGCACCTCACCGGGCTGCCAGTCGATGGCCGGGGTGTTTTCGTAGATGGGTACGCCCAGCGCTTCTACCGCTCGGGCCAGGCCACGCGCCAGCTTGGCGGGTTGGATAGTTGCGGTGTGCGGGCTGTAGATGGCCCCATAGGCATTACTGACCCGCAACTGGGCGTCCAGCTGTTCGGGGCGCAGCCAGCGGTAGTCGTCCTCGGTCATGCCCTGACGATAAAGGTCGTCGAGGTAGGCGCGCAGGCTACGCTCCTGTTCCGGGTAGCGTGCGGCGCAGTACAGCACGCCGCCTTTGCGGTAATCGCAGTCAATGCCCTCGCGTTGCAGCACGCGGTGTACTTCATCAGGAATGCCATGCAGCAGGTCGATGCTGGTGCGCCGCTGTTGCGGCGACAGGGTCGCGAGCAGGCGGTTTTCGCCGAGCAGGTTGCCCATCAGCCAGCCGCCGTTGCGCCCCGAGGCGCCAAAGCCGGCGATGTTGGCGTCGATCACGGCGATGTTCAGCTGTGGCGCCTGACGCTTGAGGTAGTAGGCGGTCCACAGGCCGGTGTAGCCAGCGCCGATGATGCACACATCCGCTTCCAGGTCGTCGCGCAGGGCCGGGCGGGCGCACAGCGGCTCGTCAAGCTGGTCCATCCACAGGCTGAGCGTGCGCAGGGGTTGCATCGGGTTCGGCTCCACATCCGTCAAGGTCTGTGGCGATCGTAGTGGTGTCGGCGGGCGGCTGTCCTACGTGCGTGCACGCAGGGAAATTTGCTTCAGGTAGGCCTTGGGCGTAAGCCCGGTGTGTTCGCGGAAACACTTGTAGAACGCCGACAGCGAGTTGAAACCGGCATTGAACGCCAGCTCGTCGATCGTCGCCTCGACGCTGTCGTCATCGAGGCTGGCCATCAGGTGCTGCAGGCGGGCCTGGTTGACGTAGCGGTAGAAGCTTTGCCCGAGCACCTGGTTGAGCAGGTAGGAGATCTGGTTGCGGCTGTAGCCGCTGGCGTCGGCCACCTGCTGCAGGTCCAGCTCCGGGTCCAGGTAGGGGCGCTGGCGCTGGAAGTAGTGCTCCAGGTCCTGAGCCATGGTCGACAGTTGTCGGGGGGACAGGCCAAGGCGGCTGGTGGCTGGGCGCGGGCCGCTGCTGGTGTGGCCGCTGCCGTTCTGGCGGACCAGCGTGGCGTACTCGTTGACTTGCCAGATCAGGCCGTCCTTGACGGTGATCGCCTCGCTGGACTGGAACGCTACCAGGCCATCGCCGCCCTGGACCGTGACCTGGTACTGGATGAACGCGGTGCAGCCGTCGACGCGGATACGGTCGCTGTGCACGATGTCTTCGCCGGCTTCATGGGGCAGGCAGGCGCGCACGTAGTCACGCAGTTCCTGGTAGCCGAGCACGCGGTTCTGGAAGAAGTCGTGGTACTGGATGTCGGGGTGGTAGAGCGCAATGACGCCGTCGAGGTCGCGGTGCTTCCAGCACAGGTGGTAGCGCAGCACGGTGTCGGCGGTGAGCGGGGTCTGCTCGGGGCCGTCGGGGAGGGTAGTGGCGGTCATGAGCCTGATAGTGCATTGCAGAACACCCAGCTGCAAGGGTGCGGATCCGGCATATTGCACGGTTTCGCCAAGCGGCTTGGGGAGTAAGCCGTTGATTCGGTTGAGTGTGATTTTTTGACAGGGATGGCATGGCGAGTGCACCGGTCTGTTCAACATCGAACAAGGAGAAAGACCATGCGCTCGATACTGCTCTGGATGATTGGGGTGCCGATTCCGGTGATTATCCTGATCTGGTTCTTCATGCATTGAGATCCCCGGGGCCGCTTTGCGGCCCTTCGCGGGTAAACCCGCTCCCACAGGGAGCGCACAGATTTCGAATGCTGTGAAACACCTGTGGTAGCGGGTTTACCCGCGAAGAAGGTCATACCGATCTAGAGGAACTGCTCCGCATAGTGGCAGGCCACCTGCCGCGTACTCACCTGCCGCAACGCCGGCACCTCCTTGGCACACCGCTCGGTCGCATACGGGCAGCGCTTGTGAAACGCACAGCCATCCGGCGGGTTCAGCGGGTTGGGCAACTCCCCGGCAATACGAATCTTCGGCTTCAACGGGTCCGGGTGAATCGCCGGCGTCGCCGACAGCAACGCCTGGGTATACGGGTGCAACGGCCTTTCGTAGATATCCTCTTTCGGCCCCATCTCCGCCGGCCGCCCCAGGTACATCACCAGCACCTGATCGGCCACATGCCGTACCACCGCCAGGTTGTGCGAGATGAACACATAGGCGGTGTTGAACTCCTTCTGCAAATCCATGAACAGGTTCAGCACCTGGGCCTGGATCGACACATCCAGCGCCGAGGTCGGCTCGTCCGCTACCAGCACCTTGGGCTGTAGCATCATCGCCCGCGCCAGGGCGATACGCTGGCGCTGGCCGCCGGAGAACATGTGCGGGTAGCGCTGGTAATGCTCGGGGCGCAGGCCGACCTGTTCCATCATCTTCTGCACCTTTTCTCGCCGCTCGGCCTTGCTCAGCGAGGTGTTGATCAGCAGCGGCTCGGCCAGCTGGTCACCAATCTTCTGCCGAGGGTTGAGCGAGGCGTAGGGGCTCTGGAACACCATCTGCACGTCGCGGCGCAGTTGTTTGCGTTCGCTCTTGCTGGCGCCTTTCACTTCGGTGCCGGCAATTTGCAGCGAGCCGGACGACGGCTCTTCGATCAGAGTCAGGGCGCGGGCCAGGGTCGACTTGCCGCAGCCGGACTCGCCGACCACGGCCAGGGTCTTGCCGGCCTCCAGTTCGAACGACACGCCATTCAGCGCGCGGACCAGGGCGTGGCCCTTGAACAGCCCGCGAGAGACTTCGTAATGCCGGGTCAGCTCCCGGGCGGATAGAACGACGGCCATCACGCCACCTCCTGGTTCAGCGGGTAGAAGCAACGCACCAGGCCATGGGCCTGGGGATCGAGGGGCGGGCGCTGGCGCCGGCAGTTGTCCTGCACGTACGGACAGCGCGGTGACAGCAGGCAGCCCTCGGGGCGGTCGTAGCGGCCGGGGACGATACCGGGCAGGGTGGCCAGGCGCTCGGCGCCGATGCTGTGCTCGGGAATCGCCGCCAGCAGTGCTTCGCTGTAGGGGTGGGCAGGCACGTCGAACAGCTCCGGCACCTGGCCCACTTCCACGGCCTGGCCGGCGTACATCACGCATACGCGCCTGGCCGTTTCGGCGACCACGGCGAGGTCGTGGGTGATCAGGATGAGCGCCATGTTGCGCTCTTTCTGCAGGTTGACCAGCAGCTCCATGATCTGCGCCTGGATGGTCACGTCCAGTGCAGTGGTGGGTTCGTCGGCGATCAGCAGCTTGGGTTCGCCGGCAATCGCCATGGCAATCGCCACGCGCTGGCTCATGCCGCCGGACAGTTGGTGCGGGTAGGCGTCCAGGCGGCTTTCGGCCGCCGGGATCTCGACCTTTTTCAGCAGCTCCAGGGCACGCTGGCGCGCGGCCTTGCCCTTCAGGCCCAGGTGCTGGCGCAGCACTTCCTCGATCTGGTAACCCACGGTGTAGCTGGGGTTGAGCGCGGTCATCGGGTCCTGGAAGACCATGGCGATGTCCTTGCCCACCACCTTGCGTCGCTGGCGACCGCTGAGCTTGAGCATGTCGGTGCCGTCGAAGGTGAGCGCGTCGGCAGTGATGCGCCCCGGGGCATCGATCAGGCCCATCAGGGCCATCATGGTCACGGACTTGCCCGAGCCGGATTCGCCGACGATGGCCAGGATCTCGCCGGCCTCCACCGTCAGGTCCAGGCCATCGACCACCGGTACCGCAGTGGCGTCGCCGAAGCGCACGTTCAGGTTGTTGATCTGCAACAGTGACATGGCGTTCTCCTCAGGCGGCGTTCTTGAGTTTCGGGTCCAGCGCATCGCGCAGGCCGTCGCCCATCAGGTTGATTGCCAGCACACTGAGCAGAATGGTCAGGCCGGGCAGGCTCACCACCCACCAGGCGCGCTCGATGTAGTCACGGGCCGAAGCCAGCATGGTGCCCCACTCCGGGGTCGGCGGCTGCACGCCAAGGCCGAGGAAGCCCAGGGCGGCAGCGTCGAGGATGGCCGAGGAGAAGCTGAGGGTGGCCTGCACGATCAGCGGTGCCATGCAGTTGGGCAGCACGGTGACGAACATCAGCCGTGGCAGCCCGGCACCGGCCAGGCGTGCGGCGGTGACGTAATCGCGGTTCAGCTCGCCCATCACGGCGGCGCGGGTCAGGCGCACATAGGATGGCAACGATACGATGGCGATGGCGATCACGGTGTTGATCAGGCCTGGGCCGAGGATGGCGACGATGGCCACCGCCAGCAGCAGCGAGGGCAGCGCCAGCATCACGTCCATCAGGCGCATGATCGACGGGCCGAGCAGTTGCGGGAAGAAACCGGCCAGCAGGCCGAGCAGGATGCCCGGGATCAACGACATCACTACCGACGACAGGCCGATCAGCAGCGACAGCCGTGCGCCCTGGATCAGCCGCGAAAGCAGGTCGCGGCCCAGCTCGTCGGTGCCGAGGATGAACTGCCAGCTGCCGCCTTCGAGCCACACCGGCGGGGTCAGCAGGAAGTCGCGGTACTGCTCGCTCGGGTCGTGCGGGGCGACCCACGGCGCGAACAGCGCGCAGAACACCACCAGGCACATGAAGGCCAGGCCCATCACCGCGCCTTTGTTGCGCGCGAAGGCTTGCCAGAATTCTTTGTACGGCGAGGGGTAGAGCAGGCTCTGGTCCACCGGGCTGGCCGGCGTGACGGATTTCGGAATCGGGCTAGTCATGGCGAGGGCCTCAGCGCTGATGACGGATGCGTGGGTTGGCCAGGCCGTAGAGGATATCCACCACGAAGTTGACCAGGATCACCAGGCAGGCGATCAACAGGATGCCGTTCTGGACCACGGGGTAGTCACGGGCACCGATGGCTTCGATCAGCCACTTGCCGATGCCCGGCCAGGAAAAGATGGTTTCGGTCAGCACTGCACCGGCCAGCAACGTGCCGACCTGCAGGCCGAATACGGTCAGTACCGGGATCAGCGCGTTGCGCAGGCCGTGCACGAACACCACGCGGGCCGGTGACAGGCCTTTGGCGCGGGCGGTGCGGATGTAGTCCTCGCGCAACACTTCGAGCATCGACGAGCGGGTCATGCGGGCAATCACCGCCAGAGGGATGGTGCCGAGCACGATGGCCGGCAGGATCAGGTGCATCACCGCGTCCTTGAACGCGCCTTCCTCGTCGCTGAGCAGGGTGTCGATGAGCATGAAGCCGGTCTTCGGCTCGATGTCGTAGAGCAGGTCGATGCGCCCGGATACCGGGGTCCAGCCCAGGCTTACCGAGAAGAACATGATCAGGATCAGGCCCCACCAGAAGATCGGCATCGAGTAACCCGCCAGGGAAATGCCCATCACCCCGTGGTCGAACAGCGAACCGCGTTTGAGCGCCGCGATCACCCCGGCCAGCAGGCCGACGATGCCGGCGAACAGCAGGGCGGCGAAGGCCAGTTCGAGGGTGGCCGGGAACAGGGTGAGGAACTCGCTCCACACGCTCTCGCGGGTGCGCAGCGATTCACCGAGGTCACCCTGGGCCAGCTTGCCGACGTAGTCCAGGTACTGGACCGGCAGCGGCTTGTTCAGGCCCAGGCGCTCCATGGCCTGGGCATGCATTTCGGGGTCGACCCTGCGCTCGCCCATCATCACTTCCACCGGGTCGCCGGGGATCAGGCGTATGAGCGCGAAGGTCAGCAAGGTGATACCGAAAAAGGTCGGTATCAGCAGGCCAAGGCGCCGGGCAATAAAGCTCAACATTGTCGGGGTTACCTCATCAGGCCGTGGGGCGATCAGCCCGCTACGGTGGTGCCGCCGGTTCCCGTGTGGGTTGCCGGCGGTCGTTGTTGTTCTACTTCACCTTGGTGGTGGCGAAGTTGTTGTTGGTCAGAGGGTTGATCACGTAGCCCTCCACGTTGTCACGCATGGCGGTGAACATCTTTGGATGGGCCATGCTGATCCAGGGTTGGTCGTCATCGTACACTTTCAATGCCTCGTTATAGAGCCTTGCACGCTCGTCGTTGTCGATGACTTCGCGGGCGCGGCTGATCAACTCCTGGAACTTAGGGTTGCACCAGCGCGCATAGTTCTCGCCGCTTTTGGCGGCATCGCAACTGAGCAGCGGGCTGAGGAAGTTGTCCGGGTCGCCGTTGTCGCCGGCCCAGCCGGTGGACACCAGGTCGGCCTCGCCTTTCTTGGCCCGGCGCAGCATTTCGGCCCACTCCATCACGCGGATGTCCAGCTTCAGGCCGATCTGTTTGAGGTCGGCCTGCAGCATCTCGGCAGACAAACGCGGGTTGGGGTTGGTCGGGCCGCCGCCGTTGCGCGTGAACAGGGTGATTACCGTACCTTCGGGCACGCCCGCCTGCGTGAGCAGATCGCGCGCCTTGGCCAGGTCGCGGGGCGGGTTTCTGTTCTCGTTGTTGTAGCCGATCATGGTCGGCGGGTACGGATTCACGCCGACCAGTGCATTGCCTTTGCCGAACAATTGGTCGACATGGGTCTGGCGGTCGAAGGCCATGTTGATGGCTTTGCGCACGCGAACGTCGCTCAGGTATTTGTGTTCGGTGTTCATCGAGATGTAACCGGTGACCAAGGCCTCGATCTCCTCGACCTTGAGTTTCGGGTCCTGCTTGATCGACGGTACATCATCGGGCTTGGGATAGAGTGCCACCTGGCATTCGTTGGCGCGCAGTTTCTGCAGGCGCACGTTGCTGTCGGTAGCGATAGCGAAGACCAGCGCATCGGCAGGCGGCTTGCCGCGGAAATAGTCCGGGTTAGGCTTGAAGCGAACCTGGGCATCCTTGTTGTAACGCTGGAAGATGAACGGGCCGGTGCCGATTGGCTTGCTGTTCAACTCGGCAGCCTTGCCGGCCTTGAGCAGCTGGTCGCCGTACTCGGCGGAGTAGATCGAGGTGAAGCCCATGGCCATGTCGCGCAGGAATGGCGCTTCCGGTCGGTTAAGGGTAATCACCACGGTGTGCTCGTCGGCTTTGCTGACCGACTTGAGCAGGTCCTTGAAGCCCATGCTCTCGAAGTACGGGTACCCGACGCTGGTCTTGTCATGCCATGGATGGTTCGGATCGAGCTGGCGATTGAGGCTCCACAGGACGTCATCGGCGTTGAAGTCGCGGGTGGGCTTGAAGTAGTCGGTAGTGTGGAACTTCACGCCCTGGCGCAGGTGGAAGGTGTAGGTCAGGCCGTCTGCTGAAATGTCCCAGCGCTCGGCCAAGGCCGGCTGGACTTCGGTGGTACCGGGCTTGAAGTCGACCAGGCGGTTGAATACCGTCTCGGCCGAGGCATCGGCGGTAACCGCAGTGGTGTACTGGACGATGTCGAACCCTTCCGGGCTGGCTTCGGTGCACACCACCAGCGGTTTGGCCGCCAGTTGCGTGGCGCTGCCCAGGACCAGCGCTGCCAGGGCTAGGCGCAGCGGCAGCGATTTCATGAAAGCTTTCTGCATGGGTTGAAACTCCCTGCTTGCATTGATTCCAGCGTAGCCGCCACGGCCCGCAACGAAGCGGGCCGTGGCGCCGGCCGTCAGAGAATGTTGAATGGAATGGTGGTCACCACCCGGAACTCATCCAGGCTGCCATCGCCCTGGGCCTTGCTGGCGCGGTGCGCGGTGTAGGTGGCGCGGATGCTGGTGTCTTTCAGTGGCCCGCTCTGCACCGCGTAGCTGGTGCCGATGCCCCACTCGTAGTGGGTTTCGCCATCCAGGCCGTTCACGTCGTAGGCGGTGCCGCGGTAATGGGTACCGTCGATGCCCCAGCCGCGGGCGTTGTACAGGTTGAACTTCAGGCCCGGCACGCCGTACGGCGCCATGTTCAGCACGTAGGAGATCTGCAGCGACTTCTCGTTGGGGCCGTTGAAGTCCGACAGCAGCGAGTTGGCCAGGTAGATGCCGTTGGTTTCGTGCAGGTAGTCAAAGTACTCGTTGCCGTTCACCTGCTGCCAGGAGGCGCTGAGGGTATGGGCCTGGTGGGTCAGACCGAGCGACAGGCTGTAGGTGTCGTTGTCGATCTCGCCCATCTTCTTGCTGCCGGCGTCGACGGTCTTGTAGTAGTTCAGGCCAGTGCTCAGGCTGAGTACAGCGCTATCGCCGAGCACGTGGTTGGCGCCGAAGTAGTACTGGTTCCAGAAGTCGTCGACCTTGGTGGCGTACAGGCTGGTGCTCAGGCTCTTGAACGGCTGGTAGTTGATACCGGCGGTGCTGGCGCGGTCGGTTTCCACGCCGGTGGCACTGTACTCGCTGCGGAACTTGCTGAGGCTCTGTTCGGTACGCGGCGAGACGCGGTCGAAGGTGCCCAGGTCGAAGCTCAGGTTGTCGAATTCGGCACTGTGCAGGAACGCGCCCTGGAAGCTCGACGGCAGGGCGCGGTTACCAATGTAGGCGATCATCGGTGTGTCCACCGACTGGCGGCCGACGGTGAGGGTGGTGTTGGACACCCGCGCCTTGACGTTGGCCAGGCCCATCTTGCTCCACTGGCCGATCGGGTCGCCGTCGCTGTGGGTCAGGGTGCGGTTGTTGGGGCCGGCGACGGCTTCGCGGCTCTGCTGCAGGGCGATGGCGTTGTAGCCGGCGGCTTCGACGGCGAAACCGACGGTGCCCTGGGTGAAGCCAGAACTGTAGTTGAGGATGGTGCCCTGCACCCAGTTCTCGCGGCTGTGGGTGTCGTGGCGGGTGCCGTCGCTCTTGTAGTACTTCCACAGCGGGGCGCGTGCGGCGCGTTCGCGGGCGTACCAGTTACGGGTGCTGCCGGACAGGCTCTGGCCGTCGATGAAGCCACTGGCCTGCTCCTGCTCGCTGCTGCCTTTGAGGGTAATGGGGATGTAGTCCTGGCTTTGCGGGTCGGCCTGGGCCACGGTGGATAAGGCACTGATGGATAATGCCAGTGCGGTCAAGGTGAATACTCTCAAGGTTAAAGCTCCCTTTCTTTTCTAGTTATTGCCGGCCTTGTGGGCCGGGTGATTGCTGCGGTGTTGCCAGGGTTGCCCGGGGTCTCCGGGCTGAATCGGGGTGTTGTGTTGGCCCTTTCGCGGGTAAACCTGCTCCCACAGGGGCATCACAGGTTTCGGCATGTGCGCCGTACCTGTGGGAGCGGGTTTACCCGCGAAGAGGCCCTTGAGGGTTAAAGATCAGTCGACACTCACACCGGAAAAATCATTGCGCCCGAACGGGCTGACCTTGAACCCGGAAACCTTGACGCTGAGCGGTTGGTTGACCGTGGAGTGCGCCACCGGGGTAATCGGCACCTGTTGCTTGAGCCGCTGCTGGGCCTGCTGGTACAGGGCGGTGCGCTGCGCGCGGTCGGTGACCTGCTTGGCCTGCTTGACCAGGCTGTCGTACTGCGGGTCGCACCATAGCGAGTAGTTGTTGCTGCCGATGGCATCGCAGTTGTAGAGGGTGCCCAGCCAGTTGTCCGGGTCGCCGTTGTCCCCGGTCCAGCCGATCAGGGCGATATCGTGCTCGCCGCTTTTCATGCGCTTGAGGTACTCGCCCCATTCGTAGCTGACAATGCGCACCTTGAAGCCGAGCTTGCTCCAGTCGGCCTGGAGCATTTCCGCCATCAGCTTGGCGTTGGGGTTGTACGGGCGCTGCACCGGCATGGCCCACAGGGTGATCTCGGTACCCGGCTTGACCCCGGCCTGCTGCAGTAGCTGCTTGGCCTTTTCCGGGTCGAAGGGCGCGTCCTTGAGGCTGTCGTCATAGGACCACTGGGTCGGCGGCATGGCGTTGACTGCCAACTGGCCGGAGTCCTGGTACACGGCCTGGATGATCGCCTGCTTGTTCACCGCCATGTCCATCGCCTGGCGCACTTCCAGGCGGTCGAACGGTGGGTGTTGGGTGTTGTAGGCGATGTAGCCGAGGTTGAAGCCCGGCTGCTGCTGCACCTGCAGCTTGCTGTCGGCCTTGAGCGCCGGCAGGTCGGCGGGACGCGGGTGCAGGGTGACCTGGCACTCGTTGCGGCGCAGCTTCTGGATGCGCACCGAAGGGTCGATGTTGATCGAGAACACCAGGTTGTCGATCTTCACCTCCTGGGGTGCCCAATAGGCCTTGTTGCCCTTGTAGCGGATCTGCGAATCCTTTTGATAACGCTGGAACACGAACGGCCCGGTGCCGATCGGTTGCTGGTTGATGTCGCTGGGGCGCCCGCTGGCCATCAGCTGGTCGGCGTATTCGGCGGAGAGGATGGAAGCGAAGCTCATGGCCAGGTTCTGGATGAACGCGGCATCGACCTTGTTCAGGGTAAAGATCACGGTCAGTGGATCGGCTTTCTCGACACGGGCGATGTTCTTGTCCAGGCCCATGCTGATGAAATAGGGAAACTCGGTCGGGTAGGCCTGGCGGAACGGATGGTTCTTGTCGAGCATGCGGTTGAAGGTGAACAGCACATCGTCGGCGTTGAAGTCGCGGCTCGGCGTAAAGGCCTTGTTGCTGTGGAACTTCACCCCTTCGCGCAGGTGGAAGGTGTAGCGCAGGCCATCGTCGGACACCTGCCAGCGGGTCGCCAGGGCAGGGTGCACGGCGGTGCCGCCGCGCTCGAACTCGACCAGGCGGTTGTAGATCGGTTCGGCGGCGTCGTTGTCGGTGGCGCTGGTGTACTGCGCGGTGTCGAAGCCGGCGGGGCTGCCTTCGGAGCAGAACACCAGGTTGTTGGCCAGCAGGGCCGGCGATTGGCTGATCAGGCCCAGGGCCAGCAGGGCGGAAAGGCGGGTGGTATGGCGCATGGCAAGTCCTGTTACGGCTGTTTGCGCCGCCTCGGGGTACGAATGGCGGCAACAGTTCGCCGACCCCGCTGCGGGTAGCGGCGGGACGACATGAAGAGGTGGCGAGGTTGGCGGGCACCCGCCGTTTAGCGGGTGCCGTAGCTAGGCTATTTGTCCACGCTGACGCCGTAGAAGGAGTTCAGGCCGAACGGGCTGATCTTGTAGTCCTTCACCTTGACGCTCATGGGCTGGTACACGGTGGAGTGGGCGATCGGGGTGATCGGCACCTGCTCCTTGAGGATGTGCTGCGCCTTTTGATACAGCTCGGTGCGCTTGGCCTGGTCGGAGGTGGCCTTGGCCTGCTTGATCAGGTCGTCGTAGGGCTTGTAGCACCACTTGGAGAAGTTGTTGCCGCTCATGGCATCGCAGCCGTACAGGGTGCCCAGCCAGTTGTCCGGGTCACCGTTGTCACCGCTCCAGCCGATCAGCATGGCGCCCTGTTCGCCGCCCTTGGAGCGCTTGATGTACTCGCCCCATTCATAGCTGACGATCTTTGCCTTGATGCCGACCTTGGCCCAGTCGGATTGCAGCATCTCGGCCATCAGCTTGGCATTGGGGTTGTACGGGCGTTGCACCGGCATGGCCCACAGGGTGATTTCGGTGCCTTCCTTGATGCCGGCTTCCTTGAGCAGCTGTTTGGCCTTTTCGGGGTCGAATGGCGCGTCCTTGATACTGTCGTCGTAGGACCACTGGGTCGGCGGCATGGCGTTGACCGCCAGCTGGCCGGCGCCCTGGTAGACCGACTCGATGATCTTTTTCTTGTCCACGGCCATGTCCAGCGCCTGGCGGACTTTCAGCTGGGCCAGCGGGTTGGCCTCGTTGCTGCCCTTGATCTTGTCCATCACGTTGTAGGCGATGTAGCCGAGGTTGAAGCCGGCCTGGTCAGGCATCTGCAGCTTGGGGTCCTGCTTTAGCGGCTGGATGTCGGCCGGACGCGGGAACAGGGTGACCTGGCACTCGTTCTTCTTCAGCTTCTGCATGCGCACCGAGGCGTCGGTGGTGATGGCGAAGATCAGGTTGTCGATCTTCACGTCGTCGGGTTGCCAGTAGTCCTTGTTGCCCTTGAAGCGGATCTGCGCGTCCTTCTGATACTTGCTGAACACGAACGGGCCGGTGCCGATCGGCTTCTGGTTGATGTCGGCGGCCTTGCCGTCCTTGAGCAACTGGTCGGCGTATTCGGCGGACTGGATCGAGGCGAAGCTCATGGCCAGGTTCTGGATGAATGCGGCGTCGACTTCGTTGAGGGTGAACCTCACCGTGTGCTCGTCGAGCTTCTCCAGCCTGGCGATGTTCTTGTCCATGCCCATGTCGGTGAAGTACGGGAACTCGGTGGGGTAGGCCTTGCGGAACGGGTGGTCCTTGTCGAGCATGCGGTTGAAAGTGAACAGCACATCGTCGGCGTTGAAGGTGCGGGTGGGCTTGAAGTAGTCGGTGGTGTGGAACTTGACCCCTTCGCGCAGGTGGAAGGTGTAGGTCTTGCCGTCATCCGACACTTCCCATTTGGTCGCCAGCCCCGGGATGACGGCAGTGCCGCCACGTTCGAACTGGGTCAGGCGGTTGAACACGGTCTCGGCCGAGGCGTCAAAGTCAGTCCCTGTGGTGTATTGCCCCGGGTCGAAGCCGGCCGGGCTGCCTTCGGAGCAGAACACCAGGTTCGATGCGGCGAGGGCCGATGGTGCGCCAGAGAGCAAGCCTGCACCTAGCAGGAACGGAAGGACTGCGTGTTTGAGCATGGTGGCCTCATTTTTGTCATTTTTCGATTGAGGTGGCCTCGTGAGCCGACCTGCGGATACTTATGCAGGGGGCGTTCCCAATGCAATATGGGGACGGATGATTGGCGTCAGAAAAGTGGTACGGGCGTACATGGATGTCGCATTGGTATAACTTTCAGCGAAGTTAAACGTTTGCGCGGGCAAAATGATGGCTTTTTGCGGGATGTTTCTGGGCGAGGGAAGTTGTAGGAAGCACCTTTTTAGTGCGTAGGAAAGGTCTGAAACCCTGAATTTGACGCGATCCCTGTGGGAGCGGGCTTGCCCGCGAACACGGGCGAAGCCCGTGCCATCCACCGCGGTGTCTTTTTCGCGGGCTCGCCCGCTCCCACAGGTATTTCGTGGATCTGTTAAGGCATCTGCACTTCAATCAGGCCATCGGCATTCATGCTCACTTCACTGGTCCCGGCCTCGATATCCGGCGCCGGTGCCGACTCATCAGCCCCCATGGCCTTCATCGCCATCGGCGCACTGCGCAGGTACGGGCGTGGGTAACCGCTGCTGTTGAGGTTCAGGCTGACCACTTTGTAACCCTTGCCACCCAGCGCCTCGGTAGCCAACTGCGCGCGCGCCTTGAAGGCATCCACCGCATCCTTGAGCAGTGCATCCTCGCTGGCCTTGCGCGTGGCCGGGGCGATGGAGAAGTCCATGCCACCCATTTTCAGCTCTTGCAGCAGGTCGGCGGTCAGCTGCGACAGGGCCGGGAAGTTGGCGCTTTCCAGGCGCAGCTCGGCACGCTCGCGCCAGCCGGTAATCTTCTGGCCCTTGCTGTCATACACCGGGTAGCTGTTGCGGCTGCCCTGGCTGATCTTCACGTCCTTGACCTGGCGCGACTGCTGTACGGCCTTGTTCATGGTTTCGGTGATCTGCTTGGCGAGCTTGCCCGGGTCGGTGTTCTGCGCTTCGCTGTACAGGGTCACGACCATCAGGTCGCGTGCCACTTCCTTGCTGACTTCGGCGCGCAGCGAGACCTGGTTGTAACGCGGCTCATCGGCAGCCAGCGCCGGCAGGCTGGCGAGCAGGCCGCAGGACAGGATCAGGGCGGTGCCGCGACGTGGGATTTGCATGTGATACTCCTTGGCAATATAAGGCGTGGGTTCTGGTCATCCATTCCACGCATGGCCCATCAGACCGGCAACAGTGTAGTGGGTTCAAAAGTGCCATCATCAACCTGTGACAAAGTGTGGCGCTTTGCCGCATCGCTGCAGCGAGGCGCCCGGCTTCGGTATACTCCAGCCGATTTTCTGGAGCACTCATCAGGAGAGCTCATGCTCGCCGCCGTACAACCGCTGTCCGCTACCCGTCAGAATCTCTGGCGCCTGACCATCATTCGGGTCCTGGTCCTGGCTGCCCAGGCCGGCTCCGTGGGCGTCGCCTACTGGACCGAACTGCTGCCCTTGCCCTGGCTGTCACTGGCCGGCACCCTGGCCTTGTCTTCGCTGCTGTGTGCCTTCACGGCCCTGCGCCTGCGCCTGTCGTTGCCGGTCACCGAACTGGAGTATGCCCTGCAACTGGCCTGCGACCTGCTGATCCACAGTGCCTTGCTGTATTACTCCGGCGGCTCGACCAACCCGTTCGTGTCGTATTACCTGGTGCCGCTGGCGATAGCCGCAGTTACCTTGCCGTGGCTGTATTCGCTGATCCTTTCCGGCATTGCCCTGACCGCCTACAGCCTGCTGCTGGTGCAGTTCTACCCGCTCGAAGGCCTGCCGATGGCGCGGGACAAGATGCAGGTGTACGGCATGTGGCTGAGTATTGCCTTGGCCGCTGCAGTGATTACCTTCTTTGCCGCACGCATGGCCGAAGAGCTGCGCCGCCAGGAGCAGCTGCGTTCCGAGCGGCGTGAAGAGAGCCTGCGCGACGAGCAACTGCTGGCCGTGGCCACCCAGGCCGCCGGTGCGGCCCATGAGCTGGGCACGCCGTTGGCGACCATGAGCGTGCTGCTGAACGAAATGCGCCAGGACCACGCCGACCCGCTGCTGCAGGAAGACCTGCAGATCCTTCAGGACCAGGTGAAGCTGTGCAAGGAAACCCTGCAGCAGCTGGTACGCGCCGCCGAAGCCAACCGCCGCCTGGCCGTTGTGGAGCAGGACGTGACGGCCTGGCTGGACGAAGCGCTCAACCGCTGGCACCTGATGCGCCCGGAAGCCAGCTACCGCTTCCAGCGCCTGCGCGATGGCCAGGTGCCGCGCCTGACGCCGCCGCCGGACCTGACCCAGGCGCTGCTGAACCTGTTGAACAATGCCGCCGATGCCTGCCCCGATGACCTTGAAGTGCGCCTGGACTGGGACACCCATGACATCGTCATCAGCATCCGCGACCATGGCCCCGGCGTGCCGCCGGCCATCGCCGAAGCCATCGGCAAACCCTTCATTACCACCAAAGGCAAAGGCTTCGGCCTGGGCCTGTTCTTGAGCAAGGCCAGCGTGACCCGTGCGGGCGGTTCGGTGAAACTCTATAGTCATGAACAGGGTGGCACCCTGACCGAACTGCGCCTGCCCTATGGCAAGCGAGGAGATGAATGATGAGCGAAGAAAACCAGGTCGAAGGCGAAGAGCTGCCGCACCTGTTGCTGGTGGATGACGATGCCACCTTCACCCGGGTCATGGCTCGTGCCATGAGCCGCCGCGGTTTCCGCGTGAGCACTGCCAGCTCTGCCGAGGAAGGGTTGATCCTGGCCCAGCAGGACCTGCCGGACTACGCCACACTGGACCTGAAGATGGACGGCGACTCCGGGCTGGTGCTACTGCCCAAGCTGCTGGAGCTGGACCCGGAAATGCGCGTGGTGATCCTGACCGGTTACTCGAGCATTGCCACTGCGGTGGAGGCGGTCAAGCGCGGGGCCTGCAACTACCTGTGCAAGCCGGCCGATGCCGATGACGTGCTGGCGGCGCTGCTGTCGGAGCACACCGACCTGGACACCCTGGTGCCGGAAAACCCGATGTCGGTCGACCGCCTGCAGTGGGAGCACATCCAGCGCGTGCTGAACGAGCACGAGGGCAATATCTCGGCCACCGCGCGGGCGCTGGGCATGCACCGACGGACCTTGCAGCGCAAACTGCAGAAGCGCCCGGTCCGGCGCTGATTCAGTACTGACAGTACTGGCCTCTTCGCGGGTAAACCCGCTCCCACAGGTATTTCACAAGCCTCAAGACTTGTGCAGTACCTGTGCTCCCACAGGTATTTCACAAGCCTCAAGACCTGTGCAGTACCTGTGGGAGCGGGTTTACCCGCGAAAGGGCCGCAACTGACAGAAACTTCTCTTTATCACCCCGCGATCCCCGCAAGTCCCGGCCGTTGGCGTATCATTAGCCGCCTAACGGCAACCCCCTCCAGGATCGCTTGCGCATGCTCGCCCTTCTTATCCAGACACTGAACATCACGGCCCCGGTCTTCGCCATGCTGTTCATGGGCATGCTGCTCAAACGTATCCGCCTGATCGACGACAATTTCAACCGCGTCGCCTCGCAGCTGGTGTTCAACGTGTGCATGCCGGCGCTGCTGTTCCTCGGCATCTACCACGCCGACCTGGCCACGGCGGTCAAACCCGGCGTCCTCCTCTATTTCATCGTCGCCACCCTGGTCGGTTTCGCCATTGCCTGGGGCCTGGCCATCTGGCGCAGCCCGCGGGCAGACCGGGGCATCTATACCCAGGGCGCATTTCGCGGCAACAACGGTGTGATCGGCCTGGCGCTGGCCGCCAGCCTGTACGGCGACTACGGCATCTCCCTGGGGGCGGTGCTCGCCGGGCTGGTCATCCTTCTGTACAACTCGCTGTCGGCAGTGGTGCTGGCGGTGTACAGCCCGGACCTTAAGTCCGACCCGTGGAGCATCTGCAAGAGCATTTTCAGCAACCCGCTGATCATTAGTGTGCTGGTGGCCACGCCCATGGCCTACGGCCAGGTGCCGCTGCCCAACTGGCTGCTGACCTCGGGCGACTACCTGGCGCAGATGACCCTGCCGCTGGCGCTGATCTGCATCGGCGGCACGCTGTCGCTGGCGGCGCTGCGCGCCAGCGGCAGGCTGGCCATCGACGCCAGCCTGGTGAAGGTGGTCTGGCTCCCGCTGTTAGGCACCCTCGGCGCCTGGCTATGCGGCTTCCGTGGGGCCGAGCTGGGCATCCTGTTCCTGTATATCGGCAGCCCGACCGCAGCGGCCAGCTACGTCATGGCGCGGGCGGCCAAGGGCAACCATGAGCTGGCGGCGTCGATCATCGTGATTACCACGCTAATGGCGGCGATCACCACCAACATTGGTATTTTCATCTTGCAGTGGGGCGGATGGATCTAGATCCTTGACTGCAAACAACACAAAAAACACAGCCTCACTGAGCTAAAGGACACTTCATGCAAGACCAGAGCACGCCCGAGCGGTTACAGCGCGGGCTGAAGAATCGCCATATCCAGCTGATCGCGCTGGGCGGGGCCATCGGTACCGGGTTGTTCCTGGGTATCGCCCAGACCATCCAGCTGGCCGGCCCCTCCGTGCTGCTGGGCTATGCCATTGCCGGCCTGATGGCTTTCCTGATCATGCGCCAGCTCGGCGAAATGGTGGTGGAAGAGCCGGTGGCTGGCAGCTTCAGCCACTTCGCCCACCAGTACTGGAGCGAGTTCGCCGGCTTCGTCTCGGGCTGGAACTACTGGGTGGTGTACGTGCTGGTCGGCATGGCCGAGCTGACGGCGGTGGGCATCTACGTGCAGTACTGGTGGCCCGGCTTCCCCACCTGGGCCACGGCGGCGATCTTCTTCGTGGTGATCAACCTGATCAACCTGACCCAGGTGAAGGTCTACGGCGAGATGGAGTTCTGGTTCGCCCTGGTCAAGGTGGTGGCCATCGTCAGCATGATCGGCTTCGGCGCCTGGTTGCTGACCAGCGGCCATGGCGGCCCGGACGCCAGCGTGGCTAACCTCTGGCAATACGGCGGCTTCTTCCCCAACGGTGTCACCGGCCTGGTGATGGCGCTGGCGGTGATCATGTTCTCGTTCGGTGGCCTGGAGCTGGTGGGTATCACCGCTGCCGAGGCCGACAACCCGCGCCAGAGCATCCCCAAGGCCACCAACCAGGTGGTGTACCGCATCCTCATCTTCTATATCGGTGCCCTGGCAGTGCTGCTGTCGCTGTACCCGTGGCAGAAGGTGGTGCAGGGTGGCAGCCCGTTCGTGATGATCTTCCACGAGCTGGACAGTGACCTGGTGGCAACCATCCTCAATATCGTGGTGCTGACGGCCGCGCTGTCGGTGTACAACAGCTGCGTGTACGCCAACAGCCGCATGCTGTTCGGCCTGGCCAGCCAGGGCGATGCACCGCGTCAGTTGCTGAAGGTAAGCCGTAGCGGTGTGCCGCTGACCGCGCTGGGCGTGTCGGCTTTCGCCACCGGGCTGTGCGTGCTGATCAACTACCTGATGCCGGGTGAAGCCTTTGGTTTGCTGATGGCCCTGGCGGTGTCGGCGCTGGTGATCAACTGGGCGAGCATCAGCATTACCCACCTGAAGTTCCGCAAGGCCAAGCTGGCGGCCGGGATTAACCCGTTCTACAAGAGCTGGGGGCACCCGGTTACCAACTACCTGTGCCTGGCATTCATCGTGCTGATCCTGGTGGTGATGTACCTGACCCCGCCGATTCGCATTTCCGTGATGCTGATCCCGGGGTGGATCCTGGTGCTGTGGGTGGCCTTCAAGATGAAGAAGGCTCGCCAGGCCAGGTAAGTACCAGTACCGACCTCTTCGCGGGTAAACCCGCTCCCGCAGCGACCCCACAGGCTCCGAAAGCTGTGCGGTACCTGTGGGAGCGGGTTTACCCGCGAAGAGGTCGGTACAGGCTACCTATTGATAACTGTCGATCACTTCCTGCGCTGCACGGAAAGCATCGATTGCCGCCGGCACTCCTGCATACACCGCGCAATGCAGCAGCGCTTCGCGAATTTCCTCCACCGTACAGCCATTGTTCAACGCTCCACGCACATGCCCCTTGAGTTCCTGCGGGCACTTGAGTGCCGTCAGCGTGGCCAGGGTAATCAGGCTGCGGGTTTTCAACGGCAGCCCGTCGCGAGCCCACACGCTGCCCCAGGCATGTTCGTTGACGAAGTCCTGCAGTGGCTGGGTAAAGTCGGTGGCATTGCCCAAGGCGCGGTCGACGAACACATCGCCCATCACCTGGCGCCGAATCTGTTCGCCGGTTTTCTTGCTATCAGCCATGTTGTTTTCCTTAGTGTTGGCGGCGCCAGGCTCGTATGGTGGTGTACAGCAACACCATGGCGAGCACCGGCAGTACGTAGAACAGCATCAACCGCTCCAGGCGGCCGGCCAGTGGCATGCCCATGGTAAACGCCGCGACGTGCAGCCCATAGGCCAGGTACAGGCAGAGGAACACCAGGCCTTCGGCGCGGGTGATGCGGTAGCCGGAATAGAACACCGGCAGGCTCAGCGCGGCAACACCGAGCATCACCGGCAGGTCGAAGGCCAGGGCGTTGGGCGAGATCGACAGTGGCTCGGGGGTGACCACTGCGGTCAGGCCCAGCACGGCCAGCAGGTTGAACAGGTTGCTGCCGATCACTGTGCCTACGGCGATTTCCCGTTCGCCGCGCAGGGCGGCGATCAGCGCGGCGGCCAGTTCCGGCAGGGAGGTGCAGATGGCAACGACGGTCAGGCCGATGATGCGCTCGGACAGGCCCAGGTCGGTGGCCACTTCTACGGCGGCCTCTAGCAACAAATGGCCCGCCAGGCTCAACAGGCCCAGGCCGGCCAGCACCTGCAGCAGCGTGCCCGACCAGAAGCGCCCGGCGCCGTTTGTGACGGCGGCCGGAGCGGGGTAGGTGCGTGCGTAGTGGCGCGACTGGTGCCAGAGTATCGCCAGGTAGCCGGCCAGGCCGATCAGCAGCAACACGCCTTCGACCCGGCCCAGGTGGCCGTTGGCGGATAACGCGTAGACCAGGGCGCTGGCGACGATCATCAGTGGAATGTCCAGGCGTACCAGTTGCCGCGACACGCGCAGCGGGATGATCAGGGCGGCCAGGCCGAGAATGACCAGTACGTTGAAGATATTGCTGCCGATTACGCTGCCCACCGCCACATCCGGCACGCCCTGGTAGGCAGCCTGCAGGCTCACGGTCATTTGTGGAGCGGTGCTGCCGAAGGCCACCAGGCTCAGGCCGATGATCAGCGGGCGTACGTGCAGGCGCTGGGCCAGGCGCAGGGCTGCGCGCACCAGCAGTTCGGCACCGCCGACCAGCAACAGCAGGGCGATACCCAGTTGCAGGAGGCTGAAGGTGGGAAGGGTGGCGAGGTCGAAAATGGTCGGACTCCTGTCGCGTCAGTTGCTAAGCCCTTGTACCCGCACGCGTGCGGTTCCGCTACGGATCATGCCGATTTTTTCTGCAGCGGCACGTGATAGATCGATCAGGCGGCCGCGGGTATGTGGGCCGCGGTCGTTGATGCGTACCACGACGCTGCGCTGATTGGCCAGGTTGGTCACCCGTACCCGGGTGCCGAAGGGCAGGCTACGGTGGGCGGCGGTGAGGCCGTGCTGGTTGAACGGTTCGCCGCTGGCGGTGCGTTTGCCATGATGGCGCGCGCCGTAATAGGAGGCGGTGCCGGTCTTGTCGTAGCCGTCGGGGTCGACGTCGACGTCCTGGCTGGCGCAGCCGGCCAGCAGGGAGAGGAGGGCGAGGGTGCTCAGGGATCGTTTTAGCAATTCAGATGCTCCGATATGGCCCATTCGCGGCTAAAGCCGCTCCCACAGGTATATCACCGCTGTCGAGAGCAGCGCTGTACCTGTGGGAGCGGCTTCAGCCGCGAACGAGGGCGAAGCCCTCGCAGGACTACAGGGATAAAACAATCACCCTTCGAGCTTGGCCTTGAGCAATTGGTTCACTTGCCCCGGGTTGGCCTTGCCTTTGGAGGCTTTCATCGCCTGGCCGACGAAGAAGCCGAACATCTTGCCACGCTTGGCCTCGTCGGCTGCGCGGTACTGTTCGACCTGCTCGGCGTTGGCCGCCAGCATTTCGTCGAGCATCTTGTCGATCGCACCGGTATCGGTGACCTGCTTCAGGCCTTTGCTTTCGATGATGCTGTCGGCATCGCCTTCACCGGCAGCCATGGCCTCGAACACAGTCTTGGCGATCTTGCCGCTGATGGTGTTGTCGCGAATACGCAACAGCATGCCGCCCAGTTGCGCGGCGCTGACCGGCGCCTGGTCGATCTCGATGCCCAGCTTGTTCAGCAGGCTGCCCAGTTCGACCATGACCCAGTTGGCAGCCAGCTTGGCGTCGCCACCGATCCTCACCACTTCCTCGAAGTAGTCCGCCTGTTCGCGGCTGGATGCCAGCACGTTGGCGTCGTAGGCCGACAGGCCGTACTGGCTCTGGAAGCGCTCGACCTTCTGCGTTGGCAGCTCCGGCAAGCCGGCACGGACGGTTTCGAGGAAGCTGTCCTCGATGACCACCGGCAGCAGGTCCGGGTCGGGGAAGTAACGGTAGTCGTTGGCTTCCTCCTTGCTGCGCATGGAACGGGTCTCGTCTTTGTTCGGGTCGTACAGGCGGGTTTCCTGCACCACTTTGCCGCCGTCCTCGATCAGGTCGATCTGGCGCTGGATCTCGCTGTTGATCGCGCGCTCGATGAAGCGGAACGAGTTGACGTTCTTGATCTCGCAGCGGGTGCCGAACTCGGTCTGGCCTTTCGGGCGGATCGACACGTTGCAGTCGCAGCGCAGCGAGCCTTCGGCCATGTTGCCGTCGCAGATGCCCAGGTAACGTACCAGCGCGTGGATCGCCTTGACGTAGGCCACCGCTTCCTTGGCGCTGCGCATGTCCGGCTCGGAAACGATTTCCAGCAGCGGGGTGCCGGCACGGTTCAGGTCGATGCCGGTGGAGCCGCTGAAGTCTTCGTGCAGGCTCTTGCCGGCGTCTTCTTCCAGGTGCGCGCGGGTTACCCCGATGCGCTTGATGGTGCCGTCTTCCAGGGCGATGTCCAGGTGGCCCTTGCCGACGATCGGCAGGTCCATCTGGCTGATCTGGTAGCCCTTGGGCAGGTCGGGGTAGAAGTAGTTCTTGCGTGCGAACACGTTGCGCTTGCCGATCTCGGCATCGATGGCCAGGCCGAACATGCACGCCATGCGCACGGCTTCCTGGTTCAGTACCGGCAGTACGCCTGGCATGCCCAGGTCAACCAGGCTGGCCTGGGTGTTCGGCTCGGAACCGAAGGTGGTGGCGCTGCCGGAGAAGATCTTCGACTGGGTGGCGAGCTGAGTGTGGATTTCCAGCCCGATCACAACTTCCCATTGCATGTGTGAATTCCTCAGAAGCCGTTGGGGGCGCGGGTGTGCCAGTCGGTCACTTGCTGGTAGCGGTGCGCGACGTTGAGCAGGCGGCCTTCCTGGAAGTATGGCGCCAGCAGTTGCACGCCGACCGGCAGGCCGTCGACGAAGCCGGCTGGCATCGACAGGCCCGGCAGGCCCGCCAGGTTGGCGGTGATGGTGTAGACGTCTTCCAGGTAGGCGGCGACCGGGTCGCTGCTCTTGGCGCCGAGCTTCCAGGCCGGGTTTGGCGTGGTCGGGCCGAGGATCAGGTCGACGTCGTTGAAGGCTGCCATGAAGTCGTTCTTGATCAGGCGGCGGATCTGTTGCGCCTTCACGTAGTAGGCGTCGTAGTAGCCAGCCGACAGGGCGTAGGTGCCGACCATGATGCGGCGCTGCACTTCGACGCCGAAGCCTTCGCCACGGGAACGCTTGTACAGGTCGGTGAGGTCTTTCGGGTTTTCGCAGCGGTAGCCGAAGCGCACGCCGTCGAAACGCGACAGGTTGGACGAGGCTTCAGCGGGGGCGATCACGTAGTAGGCCGGGATGGCGTGCTGCATGTTCGGCAGGCTGATTTCCTTGACCACCGCGCCGAGCTTTTCCAGTTCCTTGACGCTGGCCTGGACCAGGTCGGCAATGCGTGGGTCCAGGCCGGCACCGAAGTATTCCTTCGGCAGGCCGATGCGCAGGCCCTGCAGCGAAGCATTCAGGTTGGCGCTGTAGTCCGGCACCGGCTCTTCGATGCTGGTGGAGTCCTTGGCGTCGAAGCCGGCCATGCCTTGCAGCAGCAGGGCGCAGTCTTCGGCGGTGCGGGCCAGCGGGCCGCCCTGGTCGAGGCTGGAGGCGTAGGCGATCATGCCCCAGCGCGACACGCGACCGTAGGTCGGCTTGAGGCCGGTGAGGTTGGTCAGTGCCGCCGGTTGGCGGATCGAGCCGCCGGTGTCGGTGCCGGTGGTGGCCGGCAGCAGGCGCGCAGCCACCGCCGCGGCCGAACCGCCCGACGAGCCGCCCGGGACGTGCTCGAGGTTCCAGGGGTTCTTCACCGCGCCGTAGTAGCTGGATTCGTTGGCCGAACCCATGGCGAATTCGTCCATGTTGGTCTTGCCCAGGGTGACCATGCCGGCATCGGCCAGCTTGGCAACCACGGTGGCGTCATACGGCGCCTTGAAGTTGTCGAGCATCTTCGAGCCGCAGCTGGTGCGTACGCCGTTGGTGCAGAACAGGTCCTTGTGTGCGATCGGGGCACCCAGCAGCGCGCCGGTTTCGCCAGCGGCGCGACGGGCGTCGGCGGCACGCGCCTGGCCCAGGGCCAGGTCTTCGGTGACGCTGATGAAGCTGTTGATTTGCGGGTCGAGCTGCTTGATGCGCGCCAGCAGGGCGCCGGTCAGCTCTTCGGAGGAAAACGACTTGTCGGCGAGTCCGCGGGCGATCTCGGCCAGGGTCAATTGATGCATGGCAGGCTCTATCCCTTACTCGATGACTTTGGGAACCAGGTACAGACCGCTTTCGGTCGATGGCGCGATGGCCTGGTAGGCGTCGCGCTGGTTGCTCTCGGTGACCTGGTCGGGACGCAGACGCTGGCTGGCCTCCAGGGGGTGGGCCAGTGGCTCGATGCCAGTAGTGTCGACCGCTTGCATCTGGTCGACCAGCCCGAGAATGCTGTTCAGTGCGTCGGTAATGCGTGGCAGTTCGCCATCATTCAGGCCCAGACGGGCCAGATGGGCGATCTTTTCCACGTCGCAGCGTTCAAGCGCCATGGGGATCTCCAGGGGAAACAAAGACCGGAATTTGGCTCCGGAGTGAGGAACATGTCAGCTTTCTGGCGGTCTAACGGCCGCGAAATTCTGCTGGCGTGCTCGGAAAAACAGCCAATTTAACATATTGGCTCCTTGCCCAAAATCCCTGCCATTGTTAGAGTTTGCCGCACTTTTTTACCCACGCTTTCCCCAGGGTCACTTTCCCATGTTCAAGAAACTGCGTGGCATGTTTTCCAGCGATCTGTCCATCGACCTGGGTACTGCCAACACCCTTATTTACGTGCGTGAGCGCGGTATCGTCCTGAATGAGCCCTCGGTTGTTGCCATCCGTACCCATGGCAACCAGAAAAGCGTCGTCGCCGTCGGTACCGAAGCCAAGCGCATGCTGGGCCGTACGCCTGGCAACATTGCTGCCATTCGTCCGATGAAGGACGGCGTCATCGCCGACTTCAGCGTCTGCGAAAAAATGTTGCAATATTTTATCAACAAGGTGCACGAGAACAGCTTCCTGCAGCCGAGCCCGCGCGTGCTGATCTGCGTGCCATGCAAGTCGACTCAGGTAGAGCGCCGCGCCATTCGCGAGTCGGCCCTGGGCGCCGGTGCCCGTGAAGTGTTCCTGATCGAAGAACCGATGGCCGCCGCCATTGGTGCCGGCCTGCCGGTCGAAGAGGCCCGCGGTTCGATGGTCGTCGATATCGGTGGTGGTACCACTGAAATCGCGCTGATCTCCCTGAACGGCGTGGTCTATGCCGAATCTGTCCGCGTTGGCGGCGACCGCTTCGACGAAGCCATCGTCACCTACGTGCGCCGCAACTACGGCAGCCTGATCGGCGAGTCCACCGCCGAGCGCATCAAGCAGGAAATCGGTACTGCCTACCCGGGCGGCGAAGTACGCGAAGTCGACGTGCGCGGCCGCAACCTGGCCGAGGGCGTACCACGTGCCTTCACCCTGAACTCCAACGAAGTGCTCGAAGCGCTGCAGGAATCCCTGGCGACCATCGTCCAGGCGGTCAAGAGCGCCCTGGAGCAATCGCCGCCCGAGCTGGCCTCGGACATCGCCGAGCGTGGCCTGGTGCTGACCGGTGGTGGCGCGCTGCTGCGTGACCTGGACAAGCTGCTGGCCCAGGAAACCGGCCTGCCGGTGATCGTCGCCGAAGACCCGCTGACCTGTGTCGCCCGTGGCGGCGGTCGCGCCCTGGAGATGATGGACAAGCACGCGATGGACCTGCTCTCCAGCGAGTGATCCCGCTCGCTGTTCACGAGCGCCCGGTTTACAGGTAGTACGCACAGTGCTACCTGTATGTGCTGGGCTGGCGCCCGTTCGGGGCGCCGTATCCGTCAACCCGCAACCAGGCTGGTGCGTTGTCCCATGTCCAATGACCTCCTGAGTCGTCCACGAGGAACGGCCCATTAAACCGCTTTTCTCCAAGGGCCCTTCGCTGGGCGTTCGCCTGCTCGTCCTGGTGGTGATGTCGGTCGCGTTGATGGTTGTCGACGCGCGCTTCGACGTGCTCAAGCCGGTGCGCAGCCAGATGGGCCTGGTACTCATGGAGTCGTACTGGATCACCGACCTGCCGCAGCGTGCGTGGCAAGGTGTGGCCGGCCAGTTCGGCAGCCGCACCGAACTGATCGCCGAAAACGAAAAGCTCAAGACCGAAGCCCTGCTGTTGCAGGGGCGCCTGCAGAAGCTGGCAGCCCTGACCGAGCAGAACGTGCGCCTGCGCGAGTTGCTCAACTCCTCGGCGCTGGTCAATGAAAAGGTCGAAGTGGCCGAGCTGATCGGTGTCGACCCCAACCCGTTCACCCACCGCATCCTGATCAACAAGGGCGAGCGTGATGGCGTGTTCCTGGGCCAACCGGTGCTCGATGCCCGTGGCCTGATGGGCCAGGTGGTCGAGCTGATGCCCTACACCTCGCGGGTACTGTTGCTGACCGATACCACCCATAGCATCCCGGTGCAGGTCAACCGCAATGGCCTGCGCGCCATCGCCAGCGGCACCGGCAACCCGGAGCGCCTGGAGCTGCGCCATGTGGCCGATACCGCCGACATCAAGGAAGGCGACCTGCTGGTCAGTTCCGGCATGGGGCAACGTTTCCCGGCCGGCTACCCGGTGGCCACGGTCAACGAAGTGATTCACGATTCCGGCCAGCCGTTCGCCATCGTTCGCGCCATCCCCACCGCCGCGCTCAACCGCAGCCGCTACATGCTGCTGGTGTTCAGTGACCGACGTACCCCGGAGCAGCGCGCCACCGATGCCGGCATCGCCCAGGAAGAGGCTGACCGCAAGGGCGCCTCGGCCCCAGGCCAGCCGGCCACGACGGGCGAGCACGTTGCACCGGCGCCTGCCGCGCCGGCCACACCTGCGGCCCCGGTAGCCCCGGCTGCGCAGCCTGCAGCCCCGGCGGCCGCACCTGCTACGCCGGCTGCCGCACCCGCTCACACCCGGAGGCAATGATGGCTGCATCACGCCGCAACAACGGCTGGGTCATCTGGCTGACTTTCGCCATCGGCCTGCTGCTCAGCGTCTCGCCCATGCCGCAGTTCATGGACGTGTTCCGGCCCATGTGGCTGGCCTTGCTGGTGTCGTTCTGGACCCTCGCCGTGCCGAACAAGGTCGGCATGACCACCGCGTTCGTGCTGGGCCTGGCCGAGGATGTGCTGTACGGCACCCTGCTGGGGCAGAACGCGCTGATCCTCACCCTCATCACCTTCCTGGTGCTGTCCTTGCAGCAGCGCCTGCGCATGTTCCCCATGTGGCAGCAGAGCCTGGTGATCCTGGTGATCTTCGGCATCGCCCAGCTGATCCAGCTGTGGCTCAGCGCGCTGACCGGCAATCGCCTGCCCACCCTGGCGCTGGTCTGGTCGGCGGTGATCAGTGCCTTGCTCTGGCCGTGGATCAGCTTCGCCCTGCGCGACCTGCGCCGACGCTTGCATATCAATTGACGGCGCCGCCGCGACTGACAGGGAGATGTCTGCATGAACCCACTATATCTGGCCTCCGGCTCGCCCCGTCGTCGTGAACTACTGACCCAGATCGGTGTGCCGTTCAGCGTCGTCAGTGCCCCCATCGATGAAACCCCGCTGCCCAATGAAAGCGCCCCGGCCTACGTCGAGCGCCTGGCCCGGGCCAAGGCTGCCGCCGGCCTGGCTAGCCTGGAACCTCCAGTGCAGGCCATTCGCGGCCATGCCCGCTCCCACAGGTACAGCGCCGATCCTGTGGGAGCGGGCGTGCCCGCGAAGGCCCCAAAGGGGCCCGCTGTAGTGCTGGGCGCAGACACCGCCGTGGTGCTCGATGGTCGTATTCTCGGCAAACCGGAAAACCGCGAAGATGCCCTGGCCATGCTGGCCGACCTGTCGGGCCGCGAGCACCAGGTGCTGACCGCGGTCGCCGTCAGCGATGGCCAGCGCGTGCACAGCCTGTGCGTCACCAGCAAGGTGCGCTTCCGTGTGATCAGCGCCGATGAAGCGCAACGCTACTGGGCCAGCGGCGAGCCCACGGACAAGGCCGGCGGCTATGCCATCCAGGGCTTGGGCGCGGTGTTCGTCACCGGCCTTTCCGGCAGCTACTCGGCGGTGGTCGGCCTGCCCCTCAGTGAAACGGCCGAGCTGCTTGGCCAGTTCGGCATCGCCTGCTGGCAATCGCCCGCGCATACGCCAGAGGTAACAAACCAGCGGTAGCCAGCACTGCATACGCCATCCATCATTACCCAAGACCTTTGACGAGAGCCTGCCATGAGTGAAGAGATCCTGATCAACATCACCCCGATGGAGTCACGCGTGGCGGTGGTGGAAAACGGGGTGCTGCAGGAAGTGCACGTCGAGCGCACCCAGCGCCGGGGCATCGTCGGCAACATCTACAAGGGCAAGGTGGTGCGCGTGCTGCCGGGCATGCAGGCGGCCTTCGTCGACATCGGCCTGGAGCGTGCGGCGTTCATCCATGCCTCGGAAATATCCCAGCGTGAAGGCTCGGCGGTAGAGAACATCACCGCCCTGGTGCATGAAGGCCAGGCCCTGGTGGTACAGGTGACCAAGGACCCGATCGGCACCAAGGGCGCGCGCCTGACCACCCAGCTGTCGATCCCGTCGCGCTACCTGGTGTACATGCCGCGCAGCAGCCATGTCGGCATTTCCCTGAAGATCGAAGACGAAGCCGAGCGCGAGCGCCTCAAGCAGGTGGTCAGCGACTGCATGGTAAGCGAGAACATCAAGGACGCTGGCGGCTTCATCCTGCGCACTGCGGCCGAAGGCGCGCGCGCCGAAGAGATCCTGCAGGACATTCGCTACCTGCGCCGCTTGTGGGAGCAGATCGGCACCCAGATCAAGACCTGCGGCGCGCCCACGGTCATCTACGAGGACCTGGGCCTTGCCCTGCGTACCCTGCGCGACCTGGTCAACCCGAAGATCGAGAAGATCCGCATCGACTCGCGGGAAACCTTCCAGAAGACCACGCAGTTCGTTGGCGAGCTGATGCCGGAAATCGCCGACCGCCTCGAACACTATCCGGGCGAACGGCCGATCTTCGACCTGTACGGTGTCGAGGACGAGATCCAGCGCGCGCTGGAGCGCAAGGTACCGCTCAAGTCCGGTGGCTACCTGGTGGTCGATCCGGCTGAAGCGATGACCACCATCGATGTGAACACCGGCGCCTTCGTCGGCCATCGCAACCTTGAAGAGACCATCTTCAAGACCAACCTCGAGGCCGCCACCGCCATCGCCCGGCAACTGCGCCTGCGCAACATTGGCGGCATCATCATCATCGACTTCATCGACATGGAAGACGAAGAGCACCAGCGCCAGGTGCTGCGCACCCTGGAAAAGCAGCTGGAGCGCGATCACGCCAAGACCAACATTATCGGTATCACCGAACTGGGCCTGGTACAGATGACCCGCAAGCGCACGCGGGAAAGCCTGGAACAAGTGCTGTGCGAGCCCTGCCTGGCCTGCCAGGGCCGCGGCAAGCTGAAAACCCCCGAGACCATCTGTTACGAAATCTTCCGCGAGATCCTGCGCGAGGCCCGTGCCTACCAGGCCGAAGGCTACCGCGTGCTGGCCAACCAGAAGGTAGTCGACCGGTTGCTGGATGAAGAGTCCGGTAACGTCGCGGAGCTGGAGGCCTTCATCGGCCGAACCATTCGTTTCCAGGTGGAGTCGATGTATTCGCAGGAACAATACGATGTGGTGCTGCTCTGAGGCCTTCTGAAACGCGCCACGGGTGGCCCGGGCTGGCAAAACCGGTACGACGGGCCATCATGGATAAACGACCTGGAGGGCCATGGCCATGGGACGTCTGACCCGCGTTCTTGTCGCCTTGACCCGCTGGGGCCTGGGCGTTTGCGCCCTGCTGGCGGTACTGGTGGCGCTGTATGTCAGCCTCGGTCGCGAACTGGTGCCGTTGGTGGCCGAGTACCGCGCCGATGTGGAGGCCAAGGCCGAGCAAGCCTTGGGGTTGCCCGTGCACGTCGGTGCCCTGGAAGGCCGCTGGAGCGGCCTGGCGCCGGTGCTGCGGGTGCGCGACCTGCAACTGGGCGATGGGGCCACGGCCCTGCGCCTGGACGACGTCAAGGTAGTACCCGATGTCTGGGCCAGCCTCACCGCCCGCGAAGTACGCCTGGCACGCATTCAGCTGGGCGGTCTGCAACTGATCCTGCGCGAGAACGAGCAGGGGGCCTGGAGCCTCGAAGGCTTGCCAAAGCAGAACGATGCGCCGCTCGACCCGGCCGAGTTGCTGCAGCGCCTGCGCCAGCTGGGCCGCATCGATGTGTTCGACAGCCAGGTCACCCTGCACCCCTGGCAGCGCGACCCGCTGACCCTGACTTACGTGAGCGCCGGCCTGCAGGCCGGGGCTTCGCGCCAGGCCCTGGACCTGCGCGCGACCCTGCCCGATGGCCAGCCCCTGGCGCTGAACCTGCGCAGCCGTGCGTCGGCCAACGCCTGGCGCGACGGCCAGGTCGAAGCCTACCTGAGCCTGCCGCAGAGTGACTGGGCGCGCTGGCTGCCGCCTCGCCTGCTGGGCCAGTGGCATGCCGACGCCTTGCGGGCGGGCGGCGAGTTCTGGGTCGACTGGCGCAACGGGCAGTTGCAGCAGGGCGTGGTGCGCCTCAATGCACCCGAGCTGCAGGGCGCCTATGCCGGGCGCAAGGCGGCCACACTGAACAACCTGGCCCTGGGTGCCTGGTTCCAGCGCCGGGAGCAAGGCTTCGATGTAGTGGTCGATTCCCTGGCCATGGATATCGGCAAGACCCGTTGGGAATCGCACCTGCAATTGCAGCAGCGTCCTGGCGAGGATGCAGCCGCGGAAAGCTGGCAAGTGCAGGCCGACCGCCTCGACCTCACGGCGTTGACCCCGCTGATCGATGCCCTGGCGCCGTTGCCGGACAAGGTCATGGCCGTGGTCGATGGCCTGAAGGTGACCGGCGCACTGCGCAATGTGCGCCTGCAAGCACGGCCCAAGGCCGAGGGTGACCAGCGCCTGCAGTTCGAGGCCAACCTGGAGAAGGTCGGTTTCGATGCCTATCACAATGCCCCGGCGGCCGGTAATGTCAGCGGCAGCATCAGCGGTGACCTTGGCCATGGTGAACTGCGCCTGGATACCGAGGCATTCATGCTGCACCTGTACCCGATCTTCGCCAAACCCTGGCACTACCAGAAGGCCAATGCGCGCCTGACCTGGGCCTTGGACAAGGAAGGTTTCACCCTGGTCGCGCCTTACCTCAAGGTACTGGGCGAAGAGGGCAAGATCGCCGGTGACTTCCTCATTCGCCTGTTGTTCGAAGAGGGCCGCGAGGACTACATGGACCTGCGCGTCGGCCTGACCGAAGGCGATGGTCGCTACACCGCCAAGTACCTGCCCGAGGTGCTCAGCCCGGCCCTCGACGAATGGCTGCGCAGCGCGATCGTCAAGGGCACGGTGGACGAAGGCTACTTCCAGTACCAGGGCTCGTTGAACCATGGCGCCGCACCGGAAGCCCGCAGCATCAGCCTGTTCTTCAAGGTGCGTGATGCAGCCCTGGACTTCCAGCCGGGCTGGCCACAGGTGCAGCACGTGGATGGTGATGTGTTCATCGAGGACAGCGGTGTGCGCATCAAGGCCCAGCGCGGCGTGCTGCTCGACACCAAGGTCAGTGATGTGAGCGTCGATATCCCGCATGTCGACGAGGGCCAGCAAAGCCACCTGTACCTCGATGGCGACTTCGACGGCAGCCTGGGCGATGGCCTGAAGATCCTCAAGGAAGCGCCAATCGGCACTGGCGAGATCTTCGCAGGCTGGGAGGGCGAGGGGCCGCTCAAGGGCAAGGTCAAGCTCGACATTCCGCTGGTCCGCGGGGAGCGGCCGAAAGTGCAGGTGGACTTTGCCACCAGCGATGCGCGGCTGAAAGTCGCGCCGCCTAGCCTGGAGTTGAGCCGCCTGAAGGGTGACTTCAGTTTCGATTTCGACAAGGGCCTGAGCGGCAAGGGCATCAGCCTGCAGGCCTTCGGCAAGCCGGTAACGGCGCAAATCACCGCCGAAGGCCAGCCAGGGCAGATGCAGACCCGCATAAACGCCAATGGTCGGGTCGCGCTCAAGGCGCTGACCGACTGGCTGCAGTTCAACCAGGCCTTGCCTGCGTCCGGCGACCTGCCGTACCAGTTGCAGGTCAGCTTGGGTAGCCGGGACAACCGCCTGAGTGTCACCTCCAGCCTCAAGGGCCTGGCCATCGACCTGCCGGCACCGTTCGGCAAGGCGGCCGCAGATACCCGTGACAGCCGGTTCAGCATGAGTCTGCAAGGCCCGGAACGGCGCTTCGATGCTGCTTACACCGACCTTGCCCGCTTCGCCTATGCTGCGCCGGCTGACAAACTGGCCCAGGGCCGTGGCGAATTGTTGCTGGGCGCAGGTGACGCCCAGCTACCTGCCGGCCAGGGCCTGCGGGTACGCGGGCGCCTGGAGGCACTGGACCTGGCGCCCTGGCAAGAGCAGGCGGCGCGGCTGGCCGGTGACGATCCGGGCGGTAGCGCGCGGCAGAACCTGCAGGGCGTCGACCTGAGCATCGGCCAGTTGAAAGCCTTTGGCCTGGACCTGAACCAGGCCGTGGTGCGTCTGGCCCGTGGTGGCCCGGCCTGGGATCTGCGCCTCGACAGCAAGGAGGTCATCGGCAACGCCCGGGTGCCGGACGCCAAGGGCGCGCCCATGGTCGTGCGCATGCAGACCTTGCGCCTGCCCGCCGCCAGCGCTGCTGAAAAGCAGGCCGAGGCACAGGCCGAGGAGGGCCCGGACCCGCTGGCCTCGTTCGACCCGCGCAAGGTGCCGGCGCTGGACCTGAGCATCGACAAGCTCTACCGCGGTGACGACCTGTTCGGCAGCGCGTCACTCAAGCTGCGGCCGACCGCGCGCGGCGTGACCGCCAGCGATATCGACCTCGACTTCAAGGGCCTGCGTATCGATGGTGGCGGCGGCTGGGAAGGCGAACCGGGCAGCACCAGCAGCTGGTACAAAGGGCGCCTGGACGGCAAGAACCTGGCGGATGTGCTCAAGGCCTGGGGCTTTGCCCCGACCGTGACCAGCCGCGACTTCCGCCTGGATGTGGATGGCCGCTGGCCGGGTTCGCCGGCCTCGGTGAGCCTCAAGCGCTTCTCCGGCAGCATGGACGCAGCGCTGCGCACCGGCCAGTTCGTCGAGGTCGAAGGCAGTGCCCAGGCGCTGCGGGTGTTCGGCCTGCTCAACTTCAACTCCATCGGCCGGCGCTTGCGCCTGGACTTCTCCGACCTGTTCGACAAGGGCCTGGCCTACGACCGGGTCAAGGGCTTGCTGGTGGCCAGTGATGGTGTCTACGTGACCCGCGAGCCAATCGCCGTGACCGGCCCGTCGAGCAACTTCGAGCTGGACGGTACCCTGGACCTTGTACGCGACCGGGTCGATGCCAACCTGCAGGTGAGCCTGCCGGTGACCAACAACCTGCCGCTGGCGGCCCTGATTGTCGGCGCGCCGGCCGTTGGCGGGGCGCTGTTCCTGGTCGACCGGCTGATCGGTGATCGCGTGTCGCGCTTCGCCAGCGTGCACTACCGTGTCGAAGGGCCGGTGAAAGAGCCTAGAATCACATTTGTGAAACCTTTCGAGAAATCCCGCTAGGAGTGCCCATGAAGGCAGCGGTAATCCAGATGGTCAGCCAGGACGATGTGCTGGCCAACCTGCAGCGCGCCGGTGCCCTGCTGGAGCAGGCCGCGTCTGGCGGTGCACGGCTGGCCGTGCTGCCGGAAAACTTCGCCGCCATGGGACGCAAGGACGCCGCTGCCATCGGGCGCGCCGAAGCGTTGGGCGAAGGGCCGATCCTGCCATGGTTGAAACGCACCGCCCGCGACCTCAAGTTATGGATTGTCGCCGGTACCTTGCCATTGCCACCGGTCGGCCAGCCCGAGGCCAAGGCTCATGCCTGCTCGCTGCTGATCGACGAACACGGCGAGGTAGCGGCACGCTATGACAAGCTGCACCTGTTCGACGTCGACGTTGCCGACAACCGTGGCCGCTATCGCGAGTCCGACGACTACGCACACGGCGCCCAGGTGGTGGTGGCTGATACGCCGGTGGGGCGGCTGGGGCTGAGCGTGTGCTACGACCTGCGCTTCCCCGAACTGTACAGCGCGCTGCGCGCCGCCGGCGCGGAGCTGATCACTGCGCCGGCCGCGTTTACTGCGGTAACGGGCGCGGCGCACTGGGAAGTGCTGGTGCGCGCCCGTGCCATCGAGACCCAGTGCTACCTGCTGGCTGCGGCCCAGGGTGGTACCCACCCGGGGCCACGGGAAACCCATGGCCATGCGGCGATCGTCGACCCCTGGGGGCGCATCGTCGCGGAACAGGCGCAAGGTGAAGCGGTACTGCTCGCCGAGCGCGACATTGACGAACAAGCGTCCATCCGGGCGCGCATGCCGGTGGTATCGCACCGGCGCTTTTTCTCGCAGGGCGCGTTGCGGCCTGCGCACACCTCGGAGTGACTATGAGCCAGATGTTATCCACCGTCAGTGAGCAGCTCCTGGCCCCAGGCGGCTTGACCCTGGACAGCCTGCAGAGCGTGCTGGGTGAGTTGGCTGGCCCCGGCATCGATGCCGCCGACCTGTATTTCCAGGGCCAGATCTCGGAAACCTGGGCGCTGGAAGACGGCATCGTCAAAGAGGGCAGTTTCAACCTCGACCAGGGCGTGGGCGTGCGTGCCCAGTCCGGTGAAAAGACTGGCTTCGCCTACAGCAACGCGATCAACCTCGAGGCGCTGACCTCGGCCGCCCGGGCCGCCCGTTCGATCTCGCGTGCCGGGCAAAACGGCAAGGTACAGGCCTTCCGCAGCCAGGACGTGACCGCCCTTTATTCGGCGGACAACCCGCTGGATGTGCTCAGCCGTGCCGAAAAGGTCGAGCTGCTCAAGCGTGTCGACGCCGCTACTCGTGCCCTGGACCCGCGTATCCAGCAGGTCAGTGTGAGCATGGCCGGGGTCTGGGAGCGCATCCTGATCGCTGCAGCCGATGGCAGCCTGGCCGCCGACGTGCGCCCGCTGGTGCGCTTCAACGTCAGCGTCATCGTCGAGCAGAACGGCCGCCGCGAGCGTGGCGGGCAGGGCGGTGGCGGGCGTACCGACTACCGCTTCTTCACCGAAGAACGGGTCATGGGCTATGCCCGCGAAGCGCTGCGCCAGGCCCTGGTGAACCTGGAAGCGATCCCGGCGCCGGCCGGTACCCTGCCGGTGGTGCTGGGTTCGGGCTGGTCAGGGGTGCTGCTGCACGAGGCTGTCGGCCATGGCCTGGAAGGTGACTTCAACCGCAAGGGCAGCTCGGCGTTCAGCGGCCGCATTGGCGAGAAGGTGGCGTCGAGCCTGTGCACCATCGTCGACGACGGCACCCTCGAAGGCCGCCGTGGTTCGCTGAGCGTGGACGATGAAGGCACCCCGACCGAGTGCACCACGCTGATCGAGAACGGTGTGCTCAAGGGCTACATGCAGGACAAGCTGAACGCGCGCCTGATGGGCATGGCGGTGACCGGCAACGGCCGCCGTGAATCCTACGCGCACCTGCCGATGCCGCGCATGACCAACACCTACATGCGTGCTGGCGAAAGCGACCCGCAGGAAATCATCGCTTCGGTGAAGAAGGGCATCTACTGTGCCAACCTCGGCGGTGGCCAGGTGGACATCACCAGCGGCAAGTTCGTGTTCTCGACCAGTGAGGCCTACCTGATCGAAGACGGCAAGATTACCGCGCCGGTGAAGGGGGCAACCCTGATCGGCAATGGCCCGGAGGCGATGAGCCGGGTGTCGATGGTCGGTAACGACCTGGCGCTGGACAGTGGGGTAGGGACTTGCGGCAAGGACGGGCAGTCGGTGCCGGTCGGGGTCGGGCAGCCGACCCTGAAGCTGGATGCGATTACCGTGGGCGGTACAGGGGCGTGATGGCCATCTGGGACCGCTTTGCGGTCCTTTCGCGACGCAAGGCCGCTCCCACAGGGACCGCGCCGTGCAGAAATGGCAGCGCACTTACTGTGGGAGCGGCCTTGTGCGGCGATTGGGCCGCCAAGCGGCCCCAGCGATTCAGCGCAAGCCGCGTTGCAGCTCGTCCAGGTCGCGGATGTACTTGAACACCTTGCGCGCGGCGGCAGGCGGTTTGTTCCGCGCCTTCTCGTGCTGGGCATGGCGTACCAGCGAGCGCAGCTGCTGGCGGTCGGTGTCGGGGTACTCGCTGACGAAGCGCTCGAGGTCTTCGTCATTGCCGTCGATCAGCCGGTCGCGCCAGCGCTCCAGGTTGTGGAAGCGTTCGTTGTACTGGCGGGTCGAGCTGTCCATCTGTTCGAGCAAGGCGTGGATGGCATCCAGGTCTTGCACGCGCATCAGCTTGCCGACGAACGACATGTGGCGTTTGCGGGCACCGTGTGCGGTGTGCTTGCTGGCTTCGGCCAGGGCCTTGCGCAGCTCGTCGGTCAACGGCAGGCGGGCCAGGGTATCGGCCTTGAGCGTGGTAAGGCGCTCGCCGAGTTCGACCAGCGCATGCAGCTCGCGCTTGATCTGGGTTTTGCTTTTTTCGCCGTCGAAGGCGTCGTCGTTTGAATCAACCATGGTGGCAGTCCGCTAGAAATCGCCGCCATGATAACCAGTCGGGGGCCGCTTGTCCGGCCCGGTCGTAGAATGACCCTTGCCGAACGCAGAATTTGAGTGGAGAGAACCATGAGTGCAGTCCAGAGCGTAGGTCCCAAGGACCTGCCAGCATTGCAGGAGCAGGTCGAGGCGATCATCGCCGAAGCGCGCCGCCAGGGGGCCAGTGCCTGCGAAGTGGCGGTGTCGCTGGAGCAGGGCCTGTCCACCACGGTACGCCAGCGTGAGGTCGAAACGGTCGAGTTCAACCGCGACCAGGGCTTTGGCATCACCCTCTATGTGGGCCAGCGCAAAGGCTCGGCCAGCACCTCGGCCAGTGGCCCGGAAGCGATCCGCGAAACCGTCGCCGCCGCCTTGGCAATTGCCAGGCATACCTCCGAGGACGAATGTTCCGGCCTGGCCGACGCAGCGCTGATGGCCCGCGAGATTCCGGACCTGGACCTGTACCACGACTGGAACCTGGAGCCGGAGAAGGCCATCGAGATGGCCCTGGCCTGCGAGGCGGCGGCGTTCGACGCCGACCCACGTATCCTCAATGCCGACGGTACCACCCTCAATACCCATCAGGGCTGCCGCGTTTATGGCAACAGCCATGGCTTCATCGGTGGCTACGCCTCGACCCGGCACAGCCTGAGCTGTGTGATGATCGCCGAAGGCGACGGGCAAATGCAGCGTGACTACTGGTACGACGTGAACCGCCAGGGCAACCTGCTGGCCGACCCGCGTAGCATCGGCGTGCGCGCCGCCCAGCGTGCAGCCAGCCGCCTGGGTGCGCGGCCGGTGCCGACCTGCGAGGTGCCGGTGCTGTTCTCGGCCGAGCTGGCCGGTGGCCTGTTCGGCAGCTTCCTGTCGGCCATCTCCGGCGGCAACCTGTACCGCAAATCCTCGTTCCTGGAGGGGACCATTGGCCAGCGCCTGTTCCCCACCTGGCTGACCCTCGACGAGCGTCCGCACATTCCGCGGGCACTGGGCAGTGCCGCATTCGATGGCGATGGCCTGGCTACCTATGCCAAGCCGTTTGTCGACAAGGGCGAACTGGTGTCGTACCTGTTGGGTACCTATTCCGGGCGCAAGCTGGGGTTGCCAAGCACGGCCAACGCCGGCGGCGTGCACAACCTGTTCGTCAGCCACGGTGTCGAAGACCAGGCGGCGCTGATCCGCCGCATGGGTCGCGGGCTGCTGGTGACCGAGCTGATGGGGCATGGCCTGAACATGGTGACGGGGGATTATTCCCGTGGCGCGGCAGGGTTCTGGGTCGAGAATGGCGAGATTCAGCACGCGGTGCAGGAAGTGACCATTGCCGGGAACATGAAAGACATGTTCCAGCAGATTGTCGCGATTGGCAGCGATCTTGAGACCCGCAGCAACATTCACACCGGCTCGGTGCTGATCGAGCGGATGACTGTAGCAGGCAGTTGATCCATAACCTGCACCAGCCTCTTCGCGGGCTTGCCCGCTCCCACAGGTACCGTGGCGTGGTCCTTGTGGGAGCGGGTTTACCCGCGAAGAGGCCGGCGCAGGCACTACAGAATTTTCAATGAAACCGAAGACCCGGCCCCGCGCCGGGTTTTTGTTTCATCACCTTTCTCTTGAAGTGATTCTAGTTATCACTTAATAATGAATATCATTATCCAGTAACTCGGCGATGATGTTCATGAAACCCGTCCTCCGCGAACTGCCCTACCTGGAAAACTGGCGTTGGCTCAGCCGACGCATACGCTGCGCGCTCGAACCCGACGAGCCGCGCCTGATCGAGCATTACCTGGCCGAAGGGCGCTACCTGGTGTGCTGCACCGAGACCTCGCCATGGACGGTGGCGCTGACTTCCTTTCGCCTGCTGCTGGATACCGCCTGCGACCGCATGCTGCCCTGGCATTGGCGCTGCCTGTGCCTGGACCAGGCCTGGCGCCCGCTGCTGGACCTGCGCAACCTCGACCGCGAGGCACAGAACCCGCGTTGGCAGCCCTACGCCCTGCAGTTGGCCAACTGCCGCCTGCTGCCGTCGATTTCTCCCGATGAACTGATGCAAGGATTTGATGATGAGTGATACCCGTATCGAGCGTGACAGCATGGGCGAACTGCAGGTGCCGGCCCAGGCCCTGTACGGTGCCCAGACCCAGCGCGCGGTCGACAACTTCCCGATCAGCGGCCAGCGCATGCCGGCCCAGTTCATTCGTGCGTTGCTGCTGGCCAAGGCTGCCGCGGCCAAGGCCAACGTCGAACTGGAACAGCTGTCGGCTGCGCAGGGACAGGCCATCGTCAAGGCAGTCGAGCAGCTGCTGGCTGAAGATTTCATCCAGCACTTCCCGGTGGATGTGTTCCAGACCGGTTCTGGCACCAGCTCGAACATGAACGCCAACGAGGTGATCGCCACCCTGGCCAGCCGCGTGCTGGGTGACGCCGTCAACGCCAACGACCACGTCAACTGCGGCCAGAGCAGCAACGACATCATCCCGACCACCATCCACGTCAGCGCCGCCCTGGCCCTGCACGAGCAATTACTGCCAGCCTTGGCGCACCTGGTGCAGGTGATCGAGGCCAAGTCGGCACAGGTGCATCAGTACGTGAAGACCGGCCGCACCCACCTGATGGACGCCATGCCCGTGCGCCTGAGCCAGGTGCTGGATGGCTGGGCGGCGCAGATCACAGGCGCCAAGGCACACATCGAAGCGAGCCTGCCGAGCCTGCAGGCGCTGGCCCAGGGGGGCACTGCCGTGGGCACCGGCATCAACGCCCACCCACAGTTCGCTGCCGGCTTCGCCCGCCAGCTCAGCGGCCTGACGCAGGTCGAGTTCACCCCCGGGCAGAACCTGTTCGCCCTGATCGGCTCGCAGGACACCGCCGTGGCGCTGTCGGGCCAGCTCAAGACTACTGCCGTGGCGCTGATGAAGATCGCCAACGACTTGCGCTGGATGAACTCCGGCCCGCTGGCCGGGCTGGGCGAAATCGAGTTGCAAGGCCTGCAGCCGGGCTCTTCGATCATGCCAGGCAAGGTCAACCCGGTGATTCCGGAGGCCACCGCCATGGTCGCCGCCCAGGTGATCGGCAACGATGCCACCATCGCCATCGCCGGTCAGTCCGGCAACTTCGAGCTGAACGTGATGTTACCGGTGATCGCCCGCAACCTGCTGGAGAGCATCGAGCTGATGGCCAACGTCAGCCGCCTGCTGGCCGACAAGGCCATCGCCAGCTTCAAGGTCAACGAAAGCAAGCTCAAGGAAGCCCTGGCGCGCAACCCGATCCTGGTCACCGCGCTGAACCCGATCATCGGCTACCTCAAGGCCGCCGAAATCGCCAAGACCGCCTACAAGCAGGGCCGACCGATCATCGATGTGGCGCTGGAGCACACCGACCTGTCGCGCGACCAGCTGGAAGCGCTGCTTGACCCGGAAAAACTCACCGCCGGTGGTATCTGACCCGGAGTCACGGCCCAAGCGCCTGCGATGGCCGCGCTGGCCATCGCCCAACCCATGCCTACGGAATTTGCTGACATGCCTCATACCTTGCCTGCACTGCCTTATGCCTACGCTGCGCTGGAGCCGCACATCGACGCGCAGACCATGGAAATCCACCACACCAGGCACCACCAGACCTACGTCAATGGCCTCAACGCCGCCATCGAAGGCACCGAGTGGGCTGAGTGGCCGGTGGAAAAACTGGTCGGTGCGGTCAGGCAACTGCCGGAAAACCTGCGTGGTGCGGTGACCAATCATGGCGGCGGGCACGCCAACCACAGCCTGTTCTGGACCGTGATGTCGCCGCAGGGTGGGGGGGAGCCGCAGGGCTCGCTGGCGCAAGCCATCAGCGCGCAACTGGGCGGTTTCGACGCCTTCAAGGAGGCCTTCACCAAGGCTGCGCTGACCCGCTTCGGCAGTGGCTGGGCCTGGCTCAGCGTGACCCCGCAGAAAACCCTGGCAGTGGAAAGCAGCGGCAACCAGGACAGCCCGCTGATGCACGGCAATACGCCTATCCTCGGCCTGGACGTGTGGGAGCATGCCTACTACCTGAAGTACCAGAACCGTCGTCCGGAATACATCGGTGCCTTCTACAACGTCATTGCCTGGGCGGAAGTGGAGCGCCGCTACCTCGAAGCCCTGAAGTGAGTCGCACCGTTATGCGCTCCGGGATGATGGCTGTCAGCCGTGTGCGCTTGTTTCGCCTGATTCGCCTGACGCTTGGGACTTTGCTGTTGCTGGCAGGCACTGCGCTGCTATTGGCGCGCGGTTTCGCCTGGTTGGACCTGGTCTGGCCGGCTTGGGGCTGTGTATTGGCTTGCGCCTGATGATGGGGGAACACCGGCTTCGCTTTGGGAGCGGCTTCAGCCGCGAACACCGGCGCAGCCGGTGCCATCACCGCGTTGGATTCTTCGCGGCTAAAGCCGCTCCCACAGGGTACGCGGACCGCTTGCGCAGCCCAAAGGACTGGGCAATCTAGCTGTTCCCACAAGGACCGTGCGGGCCAGCGAAATTCATTCGCCTTCGTCGAAATAATTGTTGATCAGCTCGACCAGCGCTGCCATGGCATCGTCGTCCTGCTCACCTTCGGTATGCAGGTGCACCTGGGTGCCTTTGCCGGCCGCCAGCATCATCACCGCCATGATGCTCTTGCCATCCACCAGCTTGTCCGGCGCACGGCCAACCCTGACCTGGCAGGGGAAGCGGCCGGCAACGCCGACGAACTTGGCTGCCGCCCGGGCATGCAGACCCAGCTTGTTGATGATGGTTATTTCACGGGCGGGCATCGTGGGGTGGATCCTTGGGCTAGAGGTCGCGGTGGCGGACCTGGACGTTTTTCAGGGATTGCTGCAGCAACTGGCCAAGGCGTTCGGTGATATACACCGAGCGGTGGTGGCCGCCGGTGCAGCCAATGGCAATGGTAACGTAGGCACGGTTGCTGGCGGCGAAACGGGGCAGCCACTTGAGCAGGTAGCTGGAAATGTCGTTGAACATCTCTTCGACATCCGGCTGTGCGGCCAGGTAGTCGATCACCGGTTGGTCGAGGCCGGAGTGCTCACGCAACTCGGGCTTCCAGTAGGGGTTGGGCAGGCAGCGCACATCGAACACCAGGTCGGCATCGACCGGCATTCCGCGCTTGAAACCGAACGACTCGACCAGGAACGCGGTGCCAGGCTCGGGCTGGTTGAGCAGGCGCAGCTTGATCGAATCGCGCAGCTGGTAAAGGTTCAGGTTGGTGGTATCGATCTTCAGGTCGGCCAGGTCCGCAATCGGCCCCAGCAATTCGCTTTCCACACGAATCGCTTCCGCGAGCGAGCGGTTGGCGTTTGTCAGCGGGTGGCGTCGGCGGGTTTCCGAGAAGCGCTTGAGCAGCATGTCTTCATCGGCATCCAGGTACAGCACGTCGCACTGGATGTGCCGGGCGCGTGCTTCTTCGAGCAGTTCGGGGAAGCGTGTCAGGTGGCTGGGCAGGTTGCGCGCGTCGATCGACACGGCGACCTTGGGTTGCTGCAATTCGGTGTTGATCAGCGCATTTTCCGCCAGCTGCGGCAGCAGCCCGGCGGGCAGGTTGTCAATGCAGTAGAAACCGTTGTCTTCCAGGACATCGAGGGCGGTGCTCTTGCCGGAGCCGGACCGGCCGCTGACGATGATCAGGCGCATGTTCAGTGCTCGTTCTGTACGTCCAGGACAACCTGGAACAGGGCCTCGCTGCTGGTGGCCGCACGCAGGCGATCACGGACCTCCTTGCGATCGAGCATGCTGGCAATCTGGCGCAGCAGTTCCAGATGGGCATCGGTGGCGGCTTCCGGCACCAGCAGGACGAACAGCAGGTCCACCGGCGCGCCATCGATGGCGTCGTAGTCGATAGGGGCTTCCAGGTGCAGCAGGGCACTGACCGGAGCGGAACATCCTTCCAGCCGGCAGTGCGGGATGGCGATGCCATTGCCGAAACCGGTCGAACCGAGTTTTTCCCGGGCGACCAGTTTTTCGAAGACATCCTGCATCTCCAGTTCTGGCACTTGTTCGGCGATGACGGTGGCGACCTTTTCCAGGGCGCGCTTCTTGCTGCCGCCCGGCACGTTCACGAGGGAACGGCCGGGGGTCAGGATGGTTTCAAGTCGGATCATGGATGAGGGGGATCAGCGGGCAGCTGCACCTTGCAGCAGGCTTTGCTGTTTTTCCTTGTGTTTTTTCAGTTGGCGGTCGAGCTTGTCGGCCAAGGCATCGATCGCTGCATACATGTCTTCGTGTTCGGCGTTGGCAACCACTTCGCCGCCGGGAATCTGCAAGGTCGCCTCGACCTTCTGCTGCAGCTTCTCGACTTTCATGATGACCTGCACGTTGGTGATCTTGTCGAAGTGACTTTCCACGCGAGCGAGCTTTTCAAGCACATAATCGCGCAGTGGCTGGGTGACTTCTACATGCTGTCCACTGATATTGACTTGCATACAGCTTCTCCTTTGTTGCCCGTGCATAAAGAGGCAGGTCTTGCACCTGCCCCACAAACGCTGTGGTACATCTCAGGGGCTACATCAGTCGCTTGCGCTCGCTCGACGGTGCGATGCCGAGGGACTCGCGGTACTTGGCGACGGTGCGACGGGCTACCTGGATGCCTTGTGCCTCCAGTAAACCAGCGATCTTGCTGTCACTCAATGGCTTTTTCTGATTTTCCGCCGCAACCAGTTTCTTGATGATCGCGCGGATCGCCGTGGACGAGCATTCTCCGCCTTCGGAGGTGCTGACGTGGCTGGAGAAAAAGTATTTCAGTTCGTAGATGCCACGCGGTGTATGCATGTATTTCTGCGTGGTAACCCGCGAAATGGTCGACTCGTGCATGCCCACCGCTTCGGCGATGTCATGCAGCACCAACGGCTTCATCGCTTCGTCACCGTGGTCAAGGAAGCCGCGCTGGTGCTCGACGATCTGCGTGGCCACCTTCATCAGGGTTTCGTTGCGGCTTTGCAGGCTCTTGATGAACCAGCGCGCTTCCTGCAGCTGGTTGCGCATGAAGGTGTTGTCGGCGCTGGTGTCGGCCCGGCGCACGAACCCGGCGTACTGCGGGTTGACGCGCAGGCGCGGGATGGCCTCCTGGTTCAGTTCCACCAGCCAGCGGTCGCTATCCTTGCGCACGATGACGTCGGGCACCACGTACTCAGGCTCGCTGGACTCGATCTGCGAGCCGGGGCGCGGGTTGAGGCTTTGTACCAGCTCGATGACCTGGCGCAGCTCGTCTTCCTTGATTTTCATGCGACGCATCAGCTGGCTGTAGTCACGGCTGCCGAGCAGGTCGATGAAATCTGTGACCAGGCGCTTGGCTTCGGTCATCCACGGGGTGTTGGCGGGCAGCTGGCGCAGTTGCAGCAACAGGCATTCGCCCAGGCTGCGGGCGGCAATGCCGGCGGGCTCGAACTGCTGGATGCGGTGCAGCACCGCTTCGACCTCGTCCAGCTCGATATCCAGCTCCGGGTCGAAACCGGCGCAGATTTCCTCGAGAGTGTCTTCCAGGTAGCCCTGGCCGTTGATGCTGTCGATCAGGGTGACGGCGATCAGGCGGTCGGTGTCGGACATCGGTGCCAGGTTCAGCTGCCACAGCAGGTGGCTTTGCAGGCTTTCGCCGGCCGATGTGCGGGTGGTGAAGTCCCACTCGTCGTCATCGTTGCTTGGCAGGCTGCTGGCACTGGTCTGGTAGATGTCTTCCCAGGCCGTGTCGACTGGCAGTTCGTTGGGGATGCGCTCGCTCCACTCACCGTCTTCCAGGGTGTCGGCACTGGTGGTGCTTTCCTGGAAGCTGTTGTCCTGGACTTCGGCGGCCGGCTTGTTCTCGGCGTTGTCCGCCATCGGGTCGCTGTTGTCGAAGTCGTCGCCGTCTTCCTGACGTTCGAGCATCGGGTTCGACTCCAGCGCTTCCTGGATTTCCTGTTGGAGGTCCAGGGTGGAGAGCTGGAGCAGGCGGATGGCCTGTTGCAACTGCGGTGTCATCGTCAGTTGCTGGCCCATTTTTAGGACGAGCGATGGTTTCATGGCTGGGGCTTAATACCTTGTTCGCCGGCGCGCATGCGCCATCCACTACACGAGGGCGCCGGGGCGCCAGATCAAGCAAGTTTTATGCCTTAAATTGTAGCGTTTGCCTAGAGCACTGTAACAACTTTACCCGCTGTTTCAGGGCGATTTGCCAGTACTCCAGGCGCGTGCCGGGCTCAGAGCCGGAACTCGTGGCCCAGGTAAACCTCTTTGACCAGGTCGTTGGCCAGGATGGTTTCGGCGTCGCCTTCGGCGATCAACCGGCCATCATTGACGATATAGGCGGTTTCGCAGATATCCAGGGTCTCACGCACGTTGTGGTCGGTGATCAGTACACCGATGCCCTTGGCCTTGAGGTGGTGGATGATCTGCTTGATGTCGCCGACCGAGATCGGGTCGACACCGGCGAAGGGTTCGTCCAGCAGGATGAACTTGGGCGCGGTCGCCAGCGCGCGGGCAATTTCCACGCGGCGGCGCTCACCGCCGGACAGGCTCATGCCGAGGTTGTCGCGGATGTGGCTGATGTGGAACTCCTGCAGCAGGCTTTCCAGCTCTTTGCGCCGGCCGTCGCGGTCGAGGTCCTTGCGGGTCTCGAGGATGGCCATGATGTTGTCGGCCACCGACAGCTTGCGGAAGATCGAGGCTTCCTGCGGCAGGTAGCCGATGCCGGCGCGGGCGCGCCCGTGCATGGGCTGGTGGCTGACATCGAGGTTGTCGATCAGCACGCGCCCCTGCTCGGCCTGGACCAGGCCGACGATCATGTAGAAGCAAGTGGTCTTGCCGGCGCCGTTGGGGCCGAGCAGGCCGACGATCTGGCCGCTGTCGATCGACAGGCTGACATCACGTACGACTTGCCGCCCCTTGTAGCTCTTGGCCAGGTGCTGGGCTTTGAGGGTTGCCATTTACTCGGCCTTCTTCTTGGGCTGGATCACCATGTCGATACGCTGACGCGGCGAGGTCACGTTGCCACCACGACCGGCGGTCGCCACCTGGGTCTGGGTGTTGTAGACGATCTTCTCGCCTTCGGTGGTGTTGCCTTCGTTCTCGACCTTGGCGCGGTCGGTGAGGATCACCAGGTCCTTCTGCGACTGGTACTGGATGGTCACGCCCCAGCCTTTCATCTTGTCCGGCTTGGCCGCGCTCTGCTGCTGCTCGAAGTAGGCCAGGTTGCCCACCGAGGTCACCACGTCGATATCGCCGGAGGCGGAGCGGGTGATGGTCACGGTGTTGCCTTTGATCATCATCGAACCCTGGGTGATGATCACGTCGCCGGTGTAGGTGGCCACGCCCTGCTTGTCGTCCAGGTGGGCGTTGTCGGCCTGGATGCGGATAGGCTGGTCACGGTCATTCGGCAGGGCGAGGGCGCTCGCGCTTCCCAGTGCTGCGCTCAGGCTGAGCAAAAGGGGGAGGGTTTTAACGAGCCTCATACTGTCCTCTTACGTTAGAGAGCAAGTCCATCTTGCCTTCTTTCAAATACGCTTTCATTCCTTTGCCCGTAGTTGTGCCACCGGCGCCGTCGATTCTAACGGCTTGCTCGGTCTGCGCATATTGCTTCTGCGGGAACACGGTCATGCGTGAGCTGGTAATGATGGTTTCACGCTGCTTTTCGTCGGTGCGGGCAACCCGGACCTTGTCGATCAGTTCGACCTCGCTGCCGTCCGGGTTGACCTCGGCGCGGGTGCTCTGCACGTGCCACGGGTATTCGGTACCGCGGTACAGGTGCAGGTCCGGCGTGGTCAGCAGGGTGATTTCGCTGGCCTTGAGGTGTTCGACCTTGTCGGCGGTCATTTCGTACTGCAGCTTGCCGTCGGGCAGGAACTGCACGCTGTGGGCGTTGACCGCGTAGTAGTCGATGGCGCTTGCGTCGACCTGGGCCACCGGTTTGTCGAGGAAGCTTTCCGGGCTGACATTCCAGTAGCCGATCGCCACCAGCAGGGCGGCGATCACCGCGAGCAGCGCAATGTTGCGGGCTTTCTTGCTGAACATGGGCAGCCTTACAGGTAGTTGGCGTTGGCAGCGTCCAGGGTGCCCTGGGCCTGCATGATCAGTTCGCAGAATTCACGGGCCGCGCCTTCGCCGCCACGTGCCTGGGTCACGCCATGGGCGTGCTGGCGAACGAACGGCGCGGCGTTGGCCACCGCCATGCCCAGGGCGACCCGGCGAATCACCGGCAGGTCGGGCAGGTCGTCGCCCAGGTAGGCCACTTCAGCATAGCTCAGGCCCAGTTCGGCGAGCAGGCCGTCCAGCACCACCAGTTTGTCCTCGCGGCCCTGGTACAGGTGCGGGATGCCGAGGTTCTTCGCCCGGCGCTCGACCACCGGGGTCTTGCGCCCGCTGATGATCGCCGTGGTCACGCCCGAGGCCATGAGCATCTTGATGCCCTGGCCGTCGAGGGTGTTGAAGGTCTTGAACTCGCTGCCGTCCTCGAGGAAGTACAGGCGCCCGTCGGTGAGCACGCCGTCCACGTCGAACACTGCCAGCTTGACGTGCTTGCCGCGTTGCATGAGGTCCTGGTTCATTCCATCGCTCCTTTACATTACGCCGGCGCGCAGCAGGTCGTGCATGTTCAGGGCACCGGTCGGGCGGTCCTCGCGGTCCACCACCACCAGGGCGCCGATCTTGTGGTCCTCCATGATCTTCAGGGCCTCGGCCGCGAGCATTTCGGCGCGGGCCGTCTTGCCGTGCACGGTCATGACCTGGTCGATCAGGGTGGTATGGACGTCGATGTTGCGGTCCAGGCTGCGGCGCAGGTCGCCGTCGGTGAAGATCCCGGCCAGCTTGCCGTCGGCTTCGACGATCACGGTCATGCCCAGGCCTTTGCGGGACATTTCAAGGAGTGCGTCCTTGAGCAGGGTGCCACGGGGCACCTTGGGCAGTTCGTCGCCGGCGTGCATCACGTTCTCCACCTTGAGCAGCAGGCGGCGGCCCAGCGCACCACCCGGGTGCGAGAAGGCAAAGTCCTCGGCGGTGAAGCCGCGGGCTTCGAGCAGGGCAATGGCGAGCGCGTCGCCCAGCACCAGCGATGCGGTGGTGGAGGAGGTGGGGGCCAGGTTCAGCGGGCAGGCCTCCTGCTCGACGCGGGCGTCGAGGTTGACCTCGGCCGCCTGGGCCAGGGGTGAGTCCGGGTTGCCGGTCAGGCTGATCAGCTTGATGCCCAGGCGCTTGATCAGCGGCAGCAGGGTGACGATTTCGGCGGTGCTGCCGGAGTTCGACAGGGCAAGGATGACATCATCGCGGGTGATCATGCCCATGTCGCCATGGCTGGCTTCGGCCGGGTGCACGAAAAACGCCGGTGTGCCGGTGCTGGCCAGGGTGGCGGCGATCTTGTTGCCGATGTGTCCGGACTTGCCCATGCCGACCACGACGACCCGGCCCTTGCTGGCCAGGATCAGTTCGCAGGCCTTGACGAAATTGTCGTCGATGCGCGCCAGCAGGGCCTCTACGGCCTCGAGTTCCAGGCGCAGGGTGCGTTGGGCGGATTGGATCAGCTCGCTGGATTGGCTCATGTCGAAAAAGCAATGCCTGATGAAAAGGCGGCGATTATAGCTGCAATGAAAGAAACCCTCACGCTTTCGATTGCCGTGGCGAATGTCTCGTCAGCCTGTCGCAGGGCTGAACGACTCGTTAGCCGACCTTGGGGCGGCGCTGCCAGCGGTGCTATAGTTCGCCGCTATTCGGCCTGCCAGGGGCGCTTGTGCCTTCCAGATGGAGGCCGACGTCCATAAGGACGAGGCTGCACCAGCAAGGAGTCTAGATGAGTGTGGATAGCGCCTACGCGGTCGAGTTGAAGGGGGTTACCTTCAAACGCGGTTCGCGCAGCATTTTCAGCAACGTCGACATTCGCATCCCGCGCGGCAAGGTCACCGGTATCATGGGGCCATCGGGTTGCGGCAAGACCACGTTGCTCCGCCTGATGGGCGCGCAGTTGCGCCCTTCCAGCGGTGAGGTCTGGGTTGCCGGGCAGAACCTGCCGACGTTGTCGCGCAGCGACCTGTTCGACGCCCGCAAGCAAATGGGGGTGCTGTTCCAGAGCGGCGCGCTGTTCACCGATCTCGATGTGTTCGAGAACGTTGCGTTCCCGCTGCGCGTGCACACCCAGCTGTCGGACGAAATGATCCGCGATATCGTGCTGATGAAACTGCAGGCCGTGGGGCTGCGCGGTGCCATCGACCTGATGCCCGACGAACTGTCCGGTGGCATGAAACGCCGGGTGGCACTGGCCCGGGCGATTGCCCTGGACCCGCAGATCCTCATGTACGACGAACCGTTCGTCGGCCAGGACCCGATCGCCATGGGTGTATTGGTGCGCCTGATCCGCCTGCTCAATGATGCCCTGGGTATCACCAGCATCGTCGTTTCCCACGACCTGGCGGAAACCGCCAGCATCGCCGACTACATCTATGTGGTAGGTGACGGCCAGGTGCTGGGCCAGGGGACGCCTGACGAGCTGATGGGCTCGGACAACCCGCGCATTCGCCAGTTCATGAAGGGCGACCCGGACGGCCCGGTACCTTTCCACTTCCCTGCGCCTGACTACCGCGCCGACTTGCTGGGGGCGCGTTGATGCGCAGAAAATCCTTACTCGAACGTGTCCGCCTGCTGGGCCGCTCGGCAATCGACGTGCTGGCGGTGCTGGGGCGTTCCTGCCTGTTCCTGTTCCATGCGCTGATTGGCCGTGGCGGTATCGGCGGCGGCTTCCAGCTGCTGATCAGGCAACTGTACTCGGTGGGCGTGCTGTCGCTGGCGATCATCGTCGTGTCCGGCGTGTTCATCGGCATGGTGCTGGCGCTGCAGGGCTTCAGCATCCTGACCAAGTACGGCTCGGAGCAGGCGGTGGGGCAGATGGTCGCCCTGACCCTGTTGCGAGAGCTCGGCCCGGTGGTGACGGCGCTGCTGTTTGCCGGCCGTGCCGGTTCGGCGCTGACCGCCGAAATCGGCAACATGAAGTCGACCGAGCAGTTGTCGAGCCTGGAAATGATCGGCGTCGACCCGCTCAAGTACATCGTCGCGCCACGCCTGTGGGCCGGCTTCATCTCGCTGCCGTTGCTGGCGCTGATTTTCAGCGTGGTCGGCATCTGGGGTGGCTCGTGGGTGGCGGTGGACTGGCTGGGCGTCTACGAGGGCTCGTTCTGGGCCAACATGCAGAACAGTGTTTCGTTTACCGACGACGTGCTCAACGGGCTGATCAAGAGCCTGGTATTCGCCTTTGTCACGACCTGGATCGCCGTATTCCAGGGGTACGACTGTGAGCCCACCTCAGAAGGGATCAGCCGTGCCACCACCAAGACCGTGGTTTATGCCTCGTTGGCAGTGCTGGGTCTGGACTTTATTCTGACCGCCTTGATGTTTGGAGATTTCTGATGCAAAACCGCACCCTGGAAATCGGTGTCGGCCTGTTCCTCCTGGCCGGGATCCTGGCGCTGCTGCTGCTGGCACTGCGTGTCAGCGGGCTGTCGGCCAGCCCGAGCAGCGATACCTATAAAGTTTATGCCTACTTCGACAATATCGCCGGTTTGACGGTCAGAGCTAAAGTGACCATGGCCGGTGTGACCATCGGCAAGGTTACCGCCATCGATCTGGACCGTGATTCCTACACCGGTCGGGTGACGCTGCAGCTGGACAAGTCGGTGGACAACCTGCCGACCGACTCCACTGCCTCGATCCTGACCGCCGGGTTGCTTGGCGAGAAGTACATCGGCATCAGCGTGGGCGGTGAAGACCAGGTGCTCAAGGATGGCGGGACCATCCACGACACCCAGTCGGCGCTGGTGCTGGAAGATCTGATTGGCAAGTTCCTGCTCAACTCCGTTGGCAAGGAACCTAAAGAAGCGCAACCGGCTAATTAAGGAGTTTCCATGATTTCCATCCTGCGACGTGGCCTGCTGGTCCTGCTGGCGGCCTTCCCCCTGCTGACCATGGCTGCGCAGACCCCACACGATGTGATCCAGGGCACCACCACTGAACTGCTGGGTGACCTGAAGGCCAACAAGGAACAGTACAAATCCAACCCCAATGCCTTCTACGATGCGCTGAACCGCATCCTCGGCCCCGTGGTGGATGCCGACGGTATTTCCAAAAGCATCATGACCGTCAAGTACTCGCGCAAGGCCACCCCTGAGCAGATGCAGCGCTTCCAGGAAAACTTCAAGCGCAGCCTGATGCAGTTCTATGGCAATGCCCTGCTCGAGTACAACAACCAGGGCATCGCAGTCGACCCGGCCAAGGCTGATGACGGCAAGCGTGCCAGCGTCGGCATGAAGGTCACTGGCAACAACGGTGCCGTGTATCCGGTGCAGTACACCATGGAAAACATCGGCGGCGAGTGGAAGGTGCGTAACGTGATCGTCAACGGCATCAACATCGGCAAGCTGTTCCGCGACCAGTTCGCCGACGCCATGCAGCGCAATGGCAACGATCTGGACAAGACCATCGACGGCTGGGCCGGCGAAGTGGCCAAGGCCAAGCAGGCCGCCGACAACTCGCCAGAGAAGACCGTCAAATGAGTGAGGCCGGTGTAAGCATGGCCGAGCCGGGCGTGTTGCGCCTGGCCGGTGTGCTGGACTACCGCAGCGGGCCGGCCCTGCGCAAGCAGGGCAAGGCACTGATCGCGGCCTGCCGCGAGGTGCAGCTGGTACTCGATTGCTCGGCGGTGCAGCGCTCCACCAGTGTCGGCCTGTCGTTGCTGCTGGCCTTCATGCGCGATGCCCAGGCCGCCGGCAAGGGCTGCCAGGTACGCAGCATGCCCGACGACATGCGGGAAATTGCCGAGGTCTATGACCTCGATGAAGTGCTGGCAACCTGATGGCTCGCCACCTGTGATGGCCCCTCGGTCAGCGAAGCCCTCGTTGGGCTTCGCAGGCGAGGGGCTTTTTTGTATGATGGCCGACCCGTGCGCATCGGGCGCCGATTGAGGTTGAGCATGCAGGCCGTAGAAGTTAAAAGCTTCCTTGAAGAGAAATTGCCGGGTTCCCGGGTCGAAGTTGAAGGCGAAGGCTGCAACTTCCAGTTGAACGTGATCAGCGACGAGTTGGCTGGCCTGAGCCCGGTCAAACGCCAGCAGGCGATCTATGCTCACCTGAATCCGTGGATCGCCAATGGCAGCATCCATGCGGTAACCATGAAATTTTTCAGCAGCGCAGCCTGGGCTGAGCGCACCTGAGCCAACGTGGCGGCGAGATTCCAATGGACAAACTGATTATTACTGGCGGCGCTTGCCTTGATGGCGAGATCCGTATTTCGGGCGCGAAGAACGCAGCCCTGCCGATTCTGGCGGCGACCCTGCTGGCTGACGGCCCGGTCACCGTGGGCAACCTGCCGCACCTGCACGACATCACCACCATGATCGAGCTGTTCGGCCGCATGGGCATCGAGCCGGTGATCGACGAAAAGCTGGCGGTGGAGATCGACCCACGCACCATCAAGACCCTGGTCGCGCCTTACGAGCTGGTCAAGACCATGCGCGCCTCGATCCTGGTGCTGGGGCCGATGGTCGCCCGTTTCGGTGAGGCCGAAGTGGCGTTGCCTGGCGGTTGCGCCATTGGCTCGCGCCCGGTCGACCTGCACATCCGTGGCCTCGAGGCCATGGGCGCGAAGATCGAAGTCGAAGGCGGCTACATCAAGGCCAAGGCACCTGAGGGTGGCCTGCGCGGTGCGCACTTCTTCTTCGACACCGTCAGCGTGACCGGTACCGAGAACATCATGATGGCCGCTGCCCTGGCCAACGGCCGCAGCGTGCTGCAGAACGCCGCGCGCGAGCCGGAAGTGGTCGACCTGGCCAACTTCATCAACGCCATGGGCGGCAAGGTCCAGGGCGCTGGTACCGACACTATCACCATCGATGGCGTCGAGCGCCTGCACTCGGCCAGCTACCGCGTGATGCCGGACCGTATCGAGACCGGTACCTACCTGGTTGCCGCTGCCGTGACCGGTGGCCGCGTCAAGGTCAAGGACACCGACCCGACCATCCTTGAAGCCGTACTGGAAAAACTCAAGGAAGCCGGCGCCGACATCAACACCGGCGAGGACTGGATCGAGCTGGACATGCACGGCAAGCGGCCGAAAGCCGTCAACCTGCGTACTGCCCCGTACCCGGCGTTCCCGACCGACATGCAGGCGCAGTTCATCTCGCTCAACGCCATTGCCGAAGGTACTGGCGCGGTGATCGAGACGATCTTCGAAAACCGCTTCATGCACGTCTACGAAATGCACCGCATGGGCGCGCAGATCCAGGTCGAAGGCAACACTGCCATCGTCACTGGCGTCAAGGCGCTGAAGGGGGCCCCGGTAATGGCCACCGACCTGCGTGCTTCCGCCAGCCTGGTGCTGTCGGCGCTGGTAGCCGAAGGCGATACCCTGATCGATCGCATCTACCACATCGACCGTGGTTACGAGTGCATCGAAGAAAAACTGCAGATGCTGGGCGCGAAGATTCGTCGCGTACCGGGCTAGTCGTCTGCTGCGGGAGTGGGCTTGCCCGCTCCCGCATAACGAATTGAATGCGGTCGGGCTCGACGCCCGGCCGGCAGTAGCCGCTTAAGGACCGACGTTCCAATGTTGACCATCGCGCTTTCCAAAGGCCGTATTCTCGACGATACCCTGCCGTTGCTGGCCGAGGCCGGTATCGTGCCGACCGAGAACCCGGACAAGAGCCGCAAACTGATCATCCCCACCACGCAGGACGATGTGCGCCTGCTGATCGTGCGTGCCACCGACGTGCCGACCTATGTCGAGCATGGTGCCGCCGACCTGGGTGTGGCCGGCAAGGATGTGCTGATGGAGTACGGCGGCCAGGGCCTGTACGAGCCCCTGGACCTGCAGATTGCCCGTTGCAAGCTGATGACCGCTGGCGTGGTCGGCGCACCCGAGCCCAAGGGCCGTCTGCGCGTGGCAACCAAGTTCGTCAACGTAGCCAAGCGCTACTACGCCGAACAGGGCCGCCAGGTCGACATCATCAAGCTGTACGGCTCGATGGAACTGGCACCGCTGATCAACCTCGCCGACAAGATCATCGACGTGGTCGACACCGGCAATACCCTGCGTGCCAACGGCCTGGAGCCCCAGGAACTGATCGCCACGATCAGCTCGCGCCTGGTGGTCAACAAGGCCTCCATGAAAATGCAGCACGCCCGTATCCAGAGCCTGATCGACACGCTGCGCGGTGCGGTCGAATCGCGACACCGCGGCTGACTCTCTACCGACTGTGCGCGGCCTTTGCTGTCGCGCCCGTCTATCCGCGTCATAGCCATTTTTCTCGGGTGCCCGCGCGGATGGACTGGTAGCCTAGGGCGCCTGAGCATTCGCCAATAATCGAGGCCCTCGCCATGACCGTGTCCACTGCAATTGCCCGTCTCAACGCTGCTGATCCGGATTTCGCCCGACATCTGGATCATCTGCTGAGCTGGGAAAGTGTGTCCGATGACGCGGTCAACCAGCGCGTGCTCGACATCATCAAGGCCGTGCGTGAGCGTGGCGATGCGGCATTGGTGGAGTTCACCCAGCGTTTCGATGGTGTCGATGCCAAGTCGATTGACGACCTGATCCTCGATCGCGCGCGCCTGGAACTGGCCCTGACCCGCATTACCCCGGCCCAGCGTGAAGCCCTGGAAAAGGCCGCCAACCGTGTGCGCATGTACCACGAGCGGCAGAAGCAGGACTCCTGGCAGTACACCGAAGCCGACGGCACCGTGCTCGGCCAGAAGGTCACCCCGCTGGACCGCGCCGGCCTGTATGTGCCGGGCGGCAAGGCGTCGTACCCGTCGTCGGTGCTGATGAACGCCATCCCGGCCAAGGTTGCCGGAGTGACCGAGGTGGTGATGGTGGTGCCGACCCCGCGTGGCGAGGTCAACGAGCTGGTGCTGGCGGCTGCCTGCATCGCCGGTGTCGACCGGGTGTTCACCGTCGGTGGCGCCCAGGCTGTGGCCGCGCTGGCCTACGGTACCGAAAGCGTGCCGCAGGTGGACAAGATCGTCGGCCCGGGCAACATCTACGTCGCCACCGCCAAGCGCCACGTGTTCGGCCAGGTGGGTATCGACATGATCGCCGGCCCGTCGGAAATCCTTGTGGTGTGCGACGGCCAGACCGACCCGGACTGGATCGCCATGGACCTGTTCTCCCAGGCGGAGCACGACGAAGATGCCCAGGCCATCCTGGTCAGCCCCGATGCCGCCTTCCTCGACCGCGTTGCCGCCAGCATCGACAAGCTGCTGCCGACCATGGAGCGTGCCGAGATCATCGAGAAGTCGATCAATGGCCGTGGCGCGCTGATCCAGGTGCGCGACATGCAGCAGGCCATCGAAGTGGCCAACCGCATCGCACCGGAGCACCTGGAGCTGTCGGTGGCCGACCCGCAGGCCTGGCTGCCACACATCCGCCACGCTGGCGCGATCTTCATGGGCCGCCACACCAGCGAAGCGCTGGGCGACTACTGCGCCGGCCCCAACCACGTGCTGCCGACTTCCGGCACCGCGCGTTTCTCGTCGCCGCTGGGGGTGTATGACTTCCAGAAGCGTTCGTCGATCATTTACTGCTCCGAGCAGGGCGCGTCCGAACTGGGCCATACCGCCTCGGTCCTGGCCCGTGGCGAGTCGCTGACCGCCCACGCCCGCAGCGCTGAATACCGCATCCTGACCCAAGAGAAGGGGAACTGAGCATGAGTCGATTCTGGAGCCCCTTCGTCAAGGACCTGGTGCCTTACGTGCCGGGCGAGCAGCCCAAGCTGGCCCGTCTGGTCAAGCTGAACACCAACGAAAACCCCTACGGCCCGTCACCCAAGGCGCTGGAGGCCATGCGCGGCGAGCTGAACGACAACCTGCGCCTGTACCCGGACCCGAACGGTGACCGGCTTAAGCAGGCGGTGGCCGAGTACTACGGCGTGACTCCGGCACAAGTGTTTGTCGGCAACGGCTCGGACGAGGTACTGGCGCACATCTTCCACGGCCTGTTCCAGCACGACGCACCGCTGCTGTTCCCGGACATCAGCTACAGCTTCTACCCGGTCTACTGCGGCCTCTACGGTATCGCCTTCGAGCAGGTGGCGCTGGACGAGCAGTTCCAGATCCGCATCGAGGACTACAACAAGCCCAACGCTGGCATCATCTTCCCCAACCCCAACGCGCCGACCGGCTGCCTGATGCCGCTGCAGGCGGTGGAGCAGTTGCTGCAGGCCAATCGTGATTCGGTGGTGGTGATCGATGAGGCCTACATCGACTTCGGTGGCGAAACGGCCATCAGCCTGGTCAACCGCTACGACAACCTGCTGGTCACCCAGACCCTGTCGAAGTCGCGTTCGCTGGCCGGGCTGCGGGTTGGCCTGGCGGTGGGGCACCCGGACCTGATCGAGGCGCTGGAGCGTATCAAGAACAGCTTCAACTCCTACCCGCTGGACCGTGCGGCGATCGTCGGCGCGGCGGTGGCGTTCGAGGACCGCGAATACTTCGAGGAAACCTGCCGCAAGGTGATCGACAGCCGCGAGGTATTGGTCGGGCAGCTGCGGGCCAAGGGCTTTGAAGTGCTGCCTTCGGCGGCCAACTTCATCTTCGCCCGCCATCCGCAGCAGGATGCTGGCGAGCTGGCTGCACGCCTGCGCGAGCAGGGCGTGATCGTGCGCCACTTCAAGCAGCCGCGCATTGCCCAGTTCCTGCGCATTACCATCGGTACGCCAGAGATGAACCAGGCGCTGCTTGATGCGTTGAACTGACGGTATTGCAAGCTGCCGTGACGCGGCCCTTGTGGGAGCGGGCGTGCCCGCTCCCACGGGGATTTCCGCTATCGGCAGAAACCATCAGTGTTTGCTGTATTGCCGGTATACATTATGCTGACCAGATTCATCGGATGATTGGTTGAGTTGCATGAGTACCGAATTGACCAAGCGCTCCCTGGTCGAACTGGCCGTCGAGCGCATGCGTGAACGCATCGAGCTGGGCGACTGGCAGGTTGGCCAGCGTTTGCCGACCGAGCCGGAACTTGCCCTGCAGTTGGGCATCAGCCGCAACACCGTACGCGAGGCCATGCGCGTGCTGGCGTTCAGTGGCCTGGTGGAGATCCGCCAGGGCGACGGCAGTTACCTGCGCACGGCCCAGGATCCGCTGCAGGCGGTGCAGGCGATGTCCCGTTGCACGCACGAGCAGGCCCGTGAAACCCGGCACATCCTCGAAGCCGAGGCCATCGGCCTGGCCGCACTGCGCCGTACCGACGCCGACCTGCAAGCGCTGCGTGATGCCCTGGCCAGCAGTGCCGGACATTTTCACGGTGATATCGATGCCTATGTGGCCTGCGACCTGGTGTTTCACCAGCGGCTGGTCGATGCCGCCCATAACCCGGCCCTGAGTGAACTGTACCGGTACTTTTCCGGGGTGGTGGCTGCCGCGCTGCAGCACAACATGGCGACTGTGCCGCGCTGCCAGGCCACGTTCGACCTGCATGGGCAAATCCTCGCCGCCATCGAGCAACGCGATGCGGAGCAGGCCAAGCGCCTGAGCCGTACCCTTATCGAATCCTGACTCTGAGAAGGCCATGGCTGAATCCATCACCCGTAACACCCCACCGAACGAGCGGGACCTCGATGAGCTGCTGATCGACGCCGAGGCGGACGACGAGCAGGTCCAGCAGCAGCCAGTGGTCGTGCGGCGGCCCTGGCTGTTGCTGCTGGGCCTGGTGCTGGTGGCCTTGAACCTGCGTCCGGCGCTGTCGAGCATGGCGCCGGTGCTGGGCCAGGTATCCGAAGGTTTGGGGCTGAATGCTGCGCAGGCCGGTTTGCTGACCACCCTGCCGGTGCTGTGCCTGGGCCTGTTCGCCCCCTTGGCGCCGGTGCTGGCGCGGCGCTTTGGCAGCGAGCGGGTGATCCTCGGCATCCTCGTCACCCTGGCGCTGGGCATTTTGGTGCGCAGCACCTTTGGCGCTATCGGGGTGTTCCTTGGCAGCCTGATGGCGGGGGCCAGTATTGGCATTATTGGCGTGCTGTTGCCGGGTATAGTCAAGCGCGACTTCCCGCAGCATGCTGGCACCCTGACCGGCGTGTACACCATGGCGTTGTGCCTGGGCGCCGCCATGGCGGCGGGTGCCACGGTGCCCCTGGCCCGGCATTTCTACGACAGCTGGGCGCTGGGGCTGGGTTTCTGGGTGCTGCCGGCCGTGCTGGCCATGCTGGTATGGCTGCCTCAAGCCCGCCAGGGCCATGGTCTGCACAAGGTGGCCTATCGCGTGCGTGGGCTTTGGCGTGATCCGCTGGCCTGGCAGGTGACCCTGTACATGGGCCTGCAGTCTTCGCTGGCTTACATCGTCTTCGGCTGGTTGCCATCGATCCTGATCGGCCGCGGCCTGAGCCCGACCGAAGCGGGGCTGGTGCTGTCGGGGTCGGTGATCGTGCAACTGGTCAGTTCGCTCAGTGCGCCCTGGCTGGCCACGCGCGGCAAGGACCAGCGCCTGGCGATCGTGCTGGTCATGCTGATTACCCTGGCTGGCCTGTTCGGTTGCCTGTATGCGCCACTTTCCGGGCTGTGGGGCTGGGCGGTGGTGCTGGGCCTGGGGCAGGGCGGTACCTTTGCCCTGGCGCTGACCTTGATCGTGCTCCGCTCGAAGGATGCCCATGTGGCGGCAAACCTGTCGAGCATGGCGCAGGGAGTGGGGTATACGCTGGCGTCGATGGGACCGTTCGCGGTGGGGCTGGTGCATGACCTGACCGGGGGCTGGGCGGCAGTGGGGTGGATTTTCGCCGTGCTGGGGGC
>NZ_JAFGYJ010000216.1:0-551 GCF_017490805.1 Pseudomonas sp. 43(2021) | reverse complement strand
AGGGTTGCGCACCGCCAGTGGAATCCCGCGCAACAAGCGTGGAGGTTGTTGAGCGGTCATGCCGCACATCCCTTGGCAACCTGATAGGCCGGATGCCAGCGCAGCCACACACGCTCAAGTCCACGGGCAGCGAGGTCGGCGAGTTTGCCGAGCACCGCGTAAAGCAGGATCGCCAGCACCACCACGTCGGTCTGCAAGAACTCTCGAGCGTTCATCGCCAGATAGCCGATGCCGGAGCTGGCCGAGATGGTTTCAGCGACGATCAGCGTCAGCCACATGAAGCCCAAAGCGAAGCGCACGCCAACCAGAATCGACGGCAACGCACCCGGCAGAATCACCTGCCAGAACAGGCTGAAACCGCTCAGGCCATAACTGCGCGCCATCTCCACCAGCGCCGGGTCGACGTTGCGGATGCCGTGATACGTGTTCAGGTAAATCGGAAACAAGGTGCCCAGCGCCACCAGAAAAATCTTCGCTGACTCGTCGATCCCGAACCACAGGATCACCAGCGGAATCAGCGCCAGATGCGGCACGTTGCGGATCATCTGCAC
>NZ_JAFGYJ010000215.1:0-552 GCF_017490805.1 Pseudomonas sp. 43(2021) | reverse complement strand
CCCTGGTCGACGCCAAGGGCGGGACGCTGGGCACCGGCACCATCGTCCCTGGCCAGTCGAACACGCTGAATTTGAAGGTCGGCATCGTCGATGCCAGCGGCAACCCGGTGATGGACACTACGGTCACGCCGAACGTACAGAAGACCTTCACCGTGCAGACCACCGTGGGCGGCACGCCGAAAACCGGCGAGACCTTCACCATGAACCTGACCGGCGCGGCGTCTTCGGACAACCGCAACGCCCAGGCACTGGTCGCATTGCAAACCAAACAGACCGTGGACACCGGTTCGGCGAGCAAGGGCATCAGCCTGACCGACGCCTACAACACCCTGGTGACCAACGTCGGTACCAAGACCGCCCAAGGCAAGTCCGACAGCGCCGCGACCACGGCGATTCTGGAGAACGCCAAGGGTGCCCGCGATTCGCTTTCCGGGGTCAACCTGGACGAAGAAACCGGCAACCTGGTCAAGTACCAGCAGTACTACACAGCGTCTTCGCAGATCATCAAAGCTGCGCAGGAAACTTTCGCCACGCTGATCAACAGCCTTTAAG
>NZ_JAFGYJ010000214.1:0-554 GCF_017490805.1 Pseudomonas sp. 43(2021) | reverse complement strand
AGGCCTCGGCGGTGCTGGAAGAGCAATTCAAGGCGGTGCGCGCCAATCCGCGCAAGATGAGTTTTGCCGAGGTATATCAAGGCCTGCAGACCGGTGTGGTCAACGGGGCGGAGAATCCTTACTCGAACATCTACAGCCAGAAGATGCATGAAGTGCAGAAGTACATCACCGAATCCAACCACGGTGTACTGGACTACATGCTGATCACCAACACCAAATTCTGGAACGGCCTGCCGCCCGACGTGCGCAGCGAACTGGACAAGATCGTCGTGGAAGTCACCACCCACGTGAACAAGGAAGCCCAGCAACTGAACGAGGGTGACAAGCAGCGCATCCTTGCCGCCAAAACCACGGAAATCATCACGCTTACGCCAGAAGAACGTGGGCAATGGCGCGATGCGATGAAACCGGTGTGGAAGAAGTTCGAAGGCGAAATCGGCGCTGGGCTGATCTCTGCTGCCGAAGCCGCAAACCAGGCGCAATAATCGCAAGGCAGGCGCCGCTGCGTCGGCGCCTGCCCGTCTTCACTCGACGTGAGATGCCATCCATGAAAG
>NZ_JAFGYJ010000213.1:0-555 GCF_017490805.1 Pseudomonas sp. 43(2021) | reverse complement strand
CTGTATGGACATACAGTAACCGAAGAATTCAGCGAGCGCCAACGCAAGGATGTATCGCTGCGACCAGCGGAAAGGATCAAGGCAAAATCAGCAGCCTAAAAATGCCACTACCTGGTCGCCACTGAACGGCCAATCCAGCTCAGCGCCGGTGTCAACCCGCCGCAGTACCGGGATGCGCAAGCTGTATTTTTCGAACCACGATTCGTCTTCGGCGATGTCCACCAATTCAACCAGCAGACCATGCTCGACGAAGGGCATCAGCTCGGCTTCGGCAACTTCACACAGATGACACCCGAGGGTGCCGAACAGCTGACATTCTGGAGACATGACGGCATTACCGGAAAACAAGTGAGCCCATTCTAGGACGCCACTAAACCCTCGTCGACCCGGCGCCGCCCAAAGGACCCAGCGCTCCCGGCGCAAAATCCTGACGCAAATCATTCAGCGCAAATTGCAAATGCGTCATCCTCGCGGACTTTTTGCCTCTACGCTTCAGAGGCCAACGCCCTGACAGCGGAGTGTCCCGTGTTTGCAAATCTGTTGATCATCCTCGCC
>NZ_JAFGYJ010000212.1:0-555 GCF_017490805.1 Pseudomonas sp. 43(2021) | reverse complement strand
GACGAAAACGACACCGTCCTGCACAGCGAACTGGTCAAGGAAATCGCCGAAGAGCCTAACTACGAAGCGGCACTGTCCGTTCTCAAGTAAGGCTTTTACAATTGTTAACGGCCTGGCCCTGTCCAGGCCGTTTTCATTTGTGTATCAGGGTTTTGCCTAACACCTTGAAACGTAAGTGGAAGGTAAATTGCCGGTAAAGCTGCTTTGCTTAAATCCACTCAGTGCTTATCGTTCAGCCTCCCGTAATAGAAGCCCACGCGCCCAATGGTCAATAACTCCATGCAATCGTCCCCCCGCAAATCCCGTCGCTGGCTGATCAGCCTGCTGGTCCTGTTGGTCATCGCTGTCCTGTGCTGGAAATTCTGGCCCACCGGCTCTGCTGACAAGGCGGGCGGCGACAAAGCGGCCGCCGGCCATACCGGGCGCTCGGGAATGATGCGGCCGGGCTTCGGCGGCGGTACCGGGCCGATTCCGGTGCGTGTGGCGCCGGCGGTGAAGGGCGACTTCCCGCTGTATTACAAGGCACTGGGCACGGTCACCGCGCTCAATACCATC
>NZ_JAFGYJ010000211.1:0-556 GCF_017490805.1 Pseudomonas sp. 43(2021) | reverse complement strand
CGCCCCGACCCAGCGCATCGACATCGACTTTCAGCTGTTGCCCGGCGAGCGCACCTTTGAACATTTTCACCCGGTGCATCTGCACCTCGGCACGCAAGATGTCATCGCCCGGGTCGCCTTGCTGCAAGGCCCGCGCCTGACTCCCGGCGAGCGCATGTTCGCGCAACTGCTGATCAACGCGCCGGTGCAAGCGGTGAAGGGTGATCGGCTGATCCTGCGCGACTCCAGTGCCCAGCGCACCCTCGGCGGCGGCACAGTCCTCGACCCGTTCGCCCCGGCGCGCCAACGTCGCAGCCCGGAACGCCTCGCGCAACTGCAAACCCTCGCTCTGAGTGTCAGCCTCGAACAAGCCTTGCCGGCACTGCTCAACCACAGCCCCGGCGGCCTCGACCCGCAACGCCTGGAACGCCAGTTCAACCGCCCGCGCGCGCAGTGGACGCTGGCGGAAAACATCCGCCTGATCGACACCCGCCAAGGCCCGCTGCTGTTCAACGTGCAGCGCTGGGGCCAGTTGAAATTCACCTTGCTCGCACAACTGGAGCGATTCCATGAACAG
>NZ_JAFGYJ010000210.1:0-556 GCF_017490805.1 Pseudomonas sp. 43(2021) | reverse complement strand
GCACAGTTTCGGTTGGTAGAACACCGCCAGTTGCTGTTCTTCAATGGCCCTGCGCAAGTGGTTTTCCAGCTGCAAACGCTCGAGTGTGCTGGCTTGCAGACTGTCGGTGAAGAACTGGAAATTGTTGCCGCCCAGATGTTTGGCATGCTGCATGGCCATGTTCGACTGGCTGACCAGCGCCGAGATCTCACGCGCGTTGTCCGGCAACAGGCTGATGCCCATCGAAGCGCTGACCACCAGTTCATGCCCGTCAACGCTCAGCGGCAAACGCAGCTTGGCCGACAACCGCGTCGCTACCCGTGCCAGGCTCGACAGATTGCCGTAGGCATCGAACAGCACAGCAAATTCGTCACCGGACAAGCGCGCAATGGTGTCGGCTTCCGGCAAGGCATTGACCAGCCGCCGGGCCATCTTCTGCAGGAGCTGATCGGCGACTTCATGGCCGAGACTGTCATTGAGCAATTTGAAGCGATCGAGATTGATGTGCAGCAACGCCAGACTGCGGCGCCCGCCCTGGCGCACGCGCTGATGGGCTTCGTGCAGGCGTTCGCGGAAC
>NZ_JAFGYJ010000209.1:0-558 GCF_017490805.1 Pseudomonas sp. 43(2021) | reverse complement strand
CTTGAGCACGGTGGCCGGTTGCGCAAGGCTGCACTCGATTACGGGATTGCCGAAGCCGACTGGCTCGACCTGTCCAGCGGCCTCGCGCCATGGCCGTTCCCGATCCCGGAAATCCCGCTACGCGCCTGGGCGCGCTTGCCGGAAACCGATGACGGTCTGGAACAGGCCGCCTGCGATTATTACGGCGCCGCGCAGGTGCTACCGGTGGCCGGCTCGCAAATGGCTATCCAGTTGCTGCCGCGTCTGCGCCGGGCCGGCAAGGTCGGCGTGTTGTCGCCGTGCTATGCCGAGCATGCCGAAGCGTGGCGGCGCAGCGGTTACATTGTCCGTGAAGTGCTCGAGCAGGAAGTCGAATTCTTTCTCGACAGTCTTGATGTGCTGGTGGTGGTCAATCCGAACAACCCGACCGGCCTCAGCCTGACCCCGGCGCGCCTGCTCGACTGGCATGCGCGGCTGGCGCAACGCGGCGGCTGGCTGGTGGTCGATGAAGCGTTCATGGACAACACGCCGCAACTGAGCCTGGCGCCCTATGCGCATCAGGTCGGGCTGGTGGTGTTG
>NZ_JAFGYJ010000208.1:0-560 GCF_017490805.1 Pseudomonas sp. 43(2021) | reverse complement strand
ATTTTGGTGGGGCCTGCCTCCTGGTTTTTTGGGTACATATCCGTTGCTGCGGGTGTTGCTGATTACGGTTTCGCCCTTACGGCGAGTCACCTTTTCCAAACGCCGAAAAGGTAACCCAAAAGGCTTGCTCCTGCGTTCGGCCCTCGCAGGCTCGGGTTCCTTCGCTGCGGGACCGATCCGGGCGCAGCGGCTACGGTTTGCTTCGCTGCACCTCCTTCCGCTGTGTCTGGCTGCGCCAGACGGTCGCTGCGCTCCCACGCCCGGATCAATCCCTCCACTCAGCCTTCCGACGTCGCCGGTGGATCAAGATCAAAAGCACTCGAGCTTGCGCTCATTGTTGAGTGGGGCGGCTTCGCCGCGGGCAGCTGCGCTGCTTGCTTTTCTGTGGGAGCGAGCCTGCTCGCGAAGGCGGCCCGCAGGTCAACCCGTTTCTGTCGAATGCGCGCGATCCAATCGTAGGGGCTGCCGAAGGCTGCGATCTTTTGATTTGCATGCTGTAAGCGCGAAACCGCCAGCCCCAAAACCTCAAAACGCAGATACAAAAACGCCCGGCATTACCC
>NZ_JAFGYJ010000207.1:0-561 GCF_017490805.1 Pseudomonas sp. 43(2021) | reverse complement strand
CAACAAAAACCACGGAGAACACCATGAGCGCACAAAGCGAAATCCAGACTCTGATCAATACCTATCGCGAAGCGGTAATGGCCAAGGACGTCGAGAAAGTCATGGCCCTGTACGCCGACGACATCGTCTCGTTCGATGCGATCAAGGCGCTGCAATTCAAAGGCAAAGCGGCTTACCGCGCGCATTGGGTCGAGTGCATGGAAATGTGCCCCGGTCCGCACATCTTCGAGTTCCACGAAATCGCCATCGAAAGCGCCGACAACATTGCCTTCGCCCATTGGGTGGCCAATTGCGGCGGCACCAACGACAAGGTCGAAACCCAGAGTTGCTGGATGCGTGGGGCCGCCTGTTATCGGCAAGTCGGCGGGGCGTGGAAGATTGCCCACAAACACTGGTCGGGACCGTACGATCCGATGAGCGGCGCGACGCTGTTCGATGTAACCCCCTGATCTTCAGCCATAGTTGATCCGTTCGAATCAGGAGATCGCCATGAAATACCTATGCCTGGTCTACAGCGATGAACGCCTACTGCACACCTCGCCGGACAGCCCGGAAGACGCC
>NZ_JAFGYJ010000020.1:0-117950 GCF_017490805.1 Pseudomonas sp. 43(2021) | reverse complement strand
GGTGAGGCGGTGGGGTTGTTGCGGGTCTTGGCCATTGCGTATCCCTCAGGATTGCCGGGGACGCCTTGCGCCCCTTTCACGACACAAGGCCGCTCCCACATGGAATGGGGCGCACCTCACTTTGTGGGAGCGGCCTTGCGTCGCGAAAGGGCTGCGCAGCAGCCCCAGGATCTCACCGACAACCCGACTCTGTCAGTCAAACACCACAGTCTTGTTGCCATGCACCAGCACCCGGTCTTCCAGGTGGTAACGCAGGCCACGGGCCAGCACCATCTTCTCCACATCACGGCCAAAGCGGACCATGTCGTCGATGCTGTCGGCATGGCTGACACGCACCACGTCCTGCTCGATGATCGGGCCGGCGTCCAGCTCTTCGGTGACGTAGTGGCAAGTCGCGCCGATCAGCTTCACACCACGCAGGGCGGCCTGGTGATACGGCTTGGCGCCGACGAACGACGGCAGGAAGCTGTGGTGGATGTTGATCACCTTTTCAGCATAGTCCTGGCACAGTTGCGGCGGCAGGATCTGCATGTAGCGGGCCAGCACCACCACATCGGCAGCGTGCTCCTGCACCAGGCGCGACACTTCGGCAAAGGCCGGGGCCTTGTCCTTGGGGTCGACCGGTACATGGAAGAACGGAATACCGTGCCACTCGACCATGCTGCGCAGGTCGTTGTGGTTGGAAATCACGCAGGGGATCTCGCAGTCCAGCTCATCGGTGTGCCAGCGGTGCAGCAGGTCGGCCAGGCAGTGCGACTCGCGGCTGGCCATCAGCACCACGCGCTTTTTCTGCGCCGAGTCGGTAATGCGCCAGGTCATGGAGAACTCTTCGGCGATCGGCGCAAACGCCTCGCGGAAGGCTTCGATACCGAACGGCAGCGATTCGGCGCGGATTTCATGGCGCATGAAGAACCAACCGCTCTGCTCATCGGAGTGGTGGCTGGCTTCGTTGATCCAGCCATTGTACAAGGCCAGGAAATTACTGACTTTCGCCACGATGCCAACACGGTCGGGGCAGGCGATCACCAGACGATAGGTGCGCATGAATGAGACTCCAGAACTTCGCAAAGGCGCTCATTCTAGCGGCCCGCCAGGAAAAACGCAGTATTGATCGCAGCGGCCGTAGCCTGTGTAGCTGTCGAGATGCACCGCCGTCACTCTCTGACAGACATGACGAAATGCCGGGTTAATTGTAAATTTTTGTTCACGCAGAGATATGTTGTCACAGCTTAATTAACAGTTAATTGCCCAACAATATGTTTACTTGCGAGTATCGCCTGTCTATTATTGCCCCACACATTTCTGAAACGCATTAAGGAACACTCCATGTCCCTGATCAACGAGTACCGCGCTACCGAAGAAGCCATCAAGGAACTTCAGGCCCGCCTGGCCAACCTGTCGCAGGATGACAAGCTGAAGAAAGAACTGGAGTTCGAAGGCAAACTGCGCACCCTGATGGGCGAGTACTCCAAGTCGCTGCGCGACGTGATTGCCCTGCTCGACCCAGATTCGAAACTGAGCAAAGCCCCTCGTGGTGCGGTCAAGACTACCGCCACCAAGCGTGCGCGCAAGGTCAAGCAATACAAGAACCCGCACAACAATGAAGTGATCGAAACCAAAGGCGGCAACCACAAGACCCTGAAAGAGTGGAAAGCCAAGTGGGGTGGCGATGTGGTTGAAAGCTGGGCAACCCTGCTGGACTGATAGTCCGCATACGCCTTTTGCTTATCGCAACGAAAACGCCGGCACATTGCCGGCGTTTTTGTTTGTCCGCGTTTTTTCAGCACTCAGCCAACTGCAAACTGTGCCTGCAATTGCCGGGCATGCACCTGCCAGGCCTCCAGCACACGCCGCCCCGCCTCGTCGGCGCCTTCCCAGGCCTGCTGCCGCGCCCGTTCGAAGTCGCCCAGCGTATTCGGCGCCCCCCACTGCGGGTCACTCAGGCGTTGCTGGCAGAAGCTGAACCAGCGTTGCCGCTCTTCGCCGGTCAAGGTCTCCGGGAAGTTGCGCGCCCGATAGCGGAACAACAGTTCAGGCAGGCGCGGATCATCGAACATCCAGTGCCCGCGGCCCAACTGCGCCGGTTCCAGTGCACGAACTTGCTCGCATAAGCGGCGGTCACGGTCCCCCAGAAAACCGTCATACAACTGTTGTTCTGGGTCTTCACTCGGGGTGAAGTCTTCCTTGCCGTAGATGTGTTCCAGCTTGTCTTGCCATTGCGCCTGTTGCTTGGCCAATGCTTCGCCGCGCAATTGTAACAACGTCAAGTCCAGGCCCAACCGTTGTTGATCGGCCGGGCGCAATACCGAGAGTGGCGCCAGTACCGGGCAGCGATTGATCTGCACCAGTTTGAGCGGCACGGGTAATTCACCCTCGGCCAGTTCTTCATGGCGGGTATACAAACGCTGGCGTAGAACTTCAGCACTTTCCCGTAGTAACGGTAGGGTTTCCTGATGCAGGTCGCACACAATCAGTGCATTGCGATTACGCGGGTGCCAGGCTAATGGCAATATGACACCAAGGTAATTACGTGCCGCCGAAAAGCGCCCGGATATATGCACCAGTGGCTGCAACAAACGGACCTGCTCCATCACTTTATGCTTACTGCGCAACTGGAACAGCCACTCATACAACTTGGGCTGTTTCTGCCGGATCAGGCGGGCCAGGGCGATGGTTGCCCGCACGTCGGAAAGCGCTTCGTGGGCATGCCCATGGTCGATGCCATTGGCCTTGCTCAGCAGTTCCAGACGCAGGCTGGTGCGCCCATCCTGTTGTGGCCACTCGATGCCGTCCGGGCGCAATGCATAGGCCGTGCGCACGATGTCGATCAGGTCCCAGCGGCTATTGCCGCCCTGCCATTCTCGGGCATAAGGGTCGAAAAAGTTGCGGTACAGGCTGTAGCGGGTCACTTCGTCGTCGAAGCGCAGGGTGTTGTAGCCGGCGCCGCAGGTACCTGGGTGCGCCAGTTGCGCGTGCACCCGGGTCATGAACTCGGCTTCGCACAAGCCCTGCTCGGCCAGCAGTTGCGGGGTGATGCCGGTCACCAGGCAGGCGGCCGGGTGCGGCAGGATATCGTCGGAGGGCCGGCAATAAAGGCTGATCGGCTCGTCGATTTCGTTGAGGTCGAAGTCGGTGCGCACGCCGGCCACCTGCAGCGGCCGGTCACAGCGCGGGTTGATGCCGGTGGTTTCGTAGTCGTGCCAGAAAATGCTGGAGGTCACGGGGTCGTCCTGTATCGAGGTCGACCCGATTCTAGCGCGATTCCGGCACGACTCCAGCGAGCCAGAGCGCGGGGCTCAGACGGAAGCGTTGGCAGGGCGGAAACTGAAATAGTCACGCAACGAGCGGACGAATTCGTCGTACTCGCGGGGCGCCTGCAGCAGCATGAAGCCCGAATCGTAGTGGCCGGGCGTCTGGTCTTCGCGGCACCACAGGCAGCTGGCGGTGAGGTTGACGAACTGATGCCCGCCGCCGACCAGCGGCAGGCGCAATTGCAGCTCATAGTCGGGCCCTACCAGTACAGGTAGCTGGCTGATCAGCATCAGCCCGTCTTCGGAGGCGTTGCCCAGCTGGCCGATCGACTGACCGGTAAAGCGGTTGAACACCTTGAGAACACAAGGCAGCTGATGGCGTTCGATGTGGCGCTTGTTGAACATGATCGCAAGTGCAGTCCGTATCCGATGCCAGGAATACGAGGAACTGGCGGTTGTTGTAACAGCTGAGTTACAGATTAGCGCAGCGCGCGCGGCAAATCCCGTGAAATAAATCACACCTTGGTGTTAACGCCAAGGTGCGGCACTCACCGGGTGGGCCACGGCGGCTTCGGCGCCGCGCAAATGGCCGAGTTTCTCCAGGGTCTGCAGGCGTGCCTGGGCGCGATAGGCATACTCATTGCCCGGGTACTGCTGGATCAGGTACTGGTAGGTTTGCGCGGCATCCACGTACAACGCCTGGCGCTCCAGGCACTGGCCGCGCAGCAGTGACACTTCGGGGTGGATGAACGGGCGCGCACGGCTGGTGCGGTCGACCTGCGACAGCTCGAGCATGACCCGTGCGCAATCGCCACGGTCGTAGGCGCGGTAGGCGTTGTTCAGGTGGTGGTCCATGGACCAGCGGGTGCAGCCGACGGCGCTGGCCGCCAAGACTAAAACGATCAGGGCTCGCATGGGGGTCTCCTTTGATGCCAGTGTATCGGCCTTTGCCGGCAAATCTTCACACCCTTTTGCAAGGATACCCTGCCCGTTCAAATGCCACCCTGCCTTGGTCGCAGGTAGTGCAACGGAACAATGACTACAGCGCAATTGAGGAGTAGCCTTTCGCTGCGCTTCACTATAGGAGTCTGTGCATGAGCATCCGCCGTACCAAAATCGTCGCCACCCTTGGCCCCGCCAGCAACTCGCCGGAAGTGATCGAACAGCTGATCCTCGCCGGCCTGGACGTGGCACGCCTGAACTTCTCCCACGGCACTCCGGACGAGCACAAGGCCCGCGCGCGCCTGATCCGAGACATCGCCGCCAAGAACGGCCGCCATGTTGCACTGCTGGGCGACCTGCAGGGTCCGAAGATCCGCATCGCCAAGTTCGCCAACAAGCGCATCGAACTGAAGATCGGTGACAAGTTCACCTTCTCCACCGCCCACCCGCTGACCGAAGGCAACCAGGACATCGTCGGTATCGACTACCCGGACCTGGTCAAGGACTGCGGCGTTGGTGACGAATTGCTGCTCGACGATGGCCGCGTGGTCATGCGCGTCGAGACCGCCACCGCAGACGCCCTGCACTGCGTGGTGATCATCGGTGGCCCGCTGTCGGACCACAAAGGCATCAACCGTAAAGGTGGCGGCCTGACCGCGCCGGCCCTGACCGAAAAAGACAAGGCCGACATCAAGCTGGCCGCGGAAATGGACCTGGACTACCTGGCCGTGTCCTTCCCGCGTGACGCCAGCGACATGGAATACGCGCGCAAGCTGCGTGACGAAGCCGGCGGCAGCGCCTGGCTGGTGGCCAAGATCGAGCGCGCCGAAGCCGTTGCCGACGACGAGACCCTCGACAAGCTGATTGCCGCCTCCGACGCCGTGATGGTTGCCCGTGGCGACCTGGGCGTGGAAATCGGCGACGCCGAGCTGATCGCCATCCAGAAGAAGATCATCCAGCACGCCCGCCGCAACAACAAGGCGGTGATCGTGGCGACCCAGATGATGGAGTCGATGATCCAGAACCCGATGCCGACCCGCGCCGAAGTGTCCGACGTGGCCAACGCCGTGCTGGACAACACCGACGCGGTAATGCTGTCGGCTGAAAGTGCCGCCGGTGCCTACCCGATCGAAGCCGTCCAGGCCATGGCCCGCATCTGCCTGGGTGCCGAAAAGCACCCGACCAGCCAGAAGTCCAGCCACCGCCTGCACACCACCTTCGAGCGCTGCGACGAGAGCATCGCCCTGGCGGCCATGTACACCGCCAACCACTTCCCGGGCGTGAAGGCGATCATCGCGCTGACCGAGAGTGGCTACACCCCGCTGATCATGTCGCGCCTGCGTTCGCACGTGCCGATCTTCGCCCTGTCGCCGCACCGTGCTACCCAGGCGCGTGCCTCGATGTTCCGCGGCGTGTACCCGATCGCCTTCGACCCGGCCTCGCTGCCGGCCGACAAGGTGAGCCAGGCAGCGGTCGACGAACTGCTCAAGCGTGGCCTGGTGGAGCAAGGTGACTGGGTGATCCTGACCAAAGGTGACAGCTACCACACCATCGGTGGCACCAATGGCATGAAGATCCTGCATGTCGGTGATCCGCTGGTCGGTTGATCCCGCCAAGGGGCCGCGCCATGGCCCCGTTCGCGGGCACGATCAACACAAATGCCTCAGGCATGCTCGACAAACACATCAGCAAACACCTGCCCCCGCGGCACCCCGGCAATGAACAGCCGTCGGGCAAACCGCTCGACACTCCCCGGCGCCCCGCACACCAGCGCCACCGTCTGCCGCGTTGAAGGCCGCAACCCGGCCAACGCTTCATCCAACTGCTCCACCAGTACCAACTCGACATTCACATTCGCCATTTCCCGCAACGGCTCTGCCAAGTAATGCCCGGTGCTGTCCCGCGCCACATGCAGTACCCGAATCTCGCCACGGTGCCCCTGCCGTACTGCCTCGCGCAAGATGCCCCACAGCGGAGCAAGCCCCGTTCCGGCAGCCAGCAGCCAGAGCGGCCGATCCTGCCAGTCCGGGTCGTAATGCAAAGCCCCGCCCCTGAATTCACCCAGGCGCAGCACATCACCCACCTGCAGGCCACGGACCTTGTCGCAAAAAGCACCTGGGCGCTGGCAATCGATGTGAAACTCCAGAAAGTCATCTTCCCCCGGCAGGCTGGCCAGGGAATACGGCCGCGCTACCGAACCCTTCCACAACACCACATGCTGCCCCGCCTGGTAACGCAGTGCCCGCTCGGGCCGCAGCCGCACGCGCAACACATCGCCGAACCAGTCCAGGGCACAGACCTGAGCCGGCACACCATCCTGTTGCGGGTCGAACAACGCTACATGCAGGTCCTCGACCACACGGCACTGGCAAGCCAGACGCCAGCCCAAGGCATGCTTTTCCAGCGCCATGGCCTCGGGCAGCGCATCCAGCGGTTGCCCGGCCAGGCAGTGCACCAGGCAGGCATGGCAGCTGCCGGCGCGGCAGCTGTAAGGCACATTCAGCCCGGCCTCGTTCAAGGCATCGAGCAGGTTGCTGCCGGCCGGCACCGCCCAGCGGCGCTCGCCCACGCAAAGTTCGGGCATGTTCAGCTATCTCTTCCAGCTCTTGGGTTTCCGGGGCCGCGTTGCGGCCCCCTCCCAGCATCCTATCTCTACAGCAAGGCAGCAAGAACAATGCCTGCCCCCTGCCGACCATGGTCCAGACCACTCGCAGGTGTTTCAGACGGAGAGGCACGCTATACTGCCGCGCCCTTTTGCGTCGGCCATGCTGCCGGCGCGCCTTTGCAAGGCGTTTCGACACGCTGGTCGGCACCGTCGAGCGTCTATATGAATGTTCCCGTCTTTAAGAGGAGCGCGCTGCATGACCGTGATCAAGCAAGACGACCTGATTCAGAGCGTCGCCGATGCCCTGCAATTCATCTCGTACTACCACCCCGTCGATTTCATCCAGGCCATGCACGAGGCCTATCTGCGTGAAGAGTCGCCTGCTGCGCGCGATTCCATCGCCCAGATCCTGATCAACTCGCGCATGTGCGCCACCGGCCACCGCCCGATCTGCCAGGACACCGGTATTGTCACCGTGTTCGTGCGCGTGGGCATGGACGTGCGTTGGGACGGCGCCACCCTGAGCGTCGACGACATGATCAACGAAGGTGTGCGTCGCGCCTACAACCTGCCTGAAAACGTCCTGCGCGCTTCGATCCTGGCCGACCCGGCCGGTGCCCGCAAGAACACCAAGGACAACACCCCGGCAGTGATCCACTACTCCATCGTCCCCGGCGACAAGGTCGAGGTCGATGTCGCGGCCAAGGGCGGCGGCTCGGAGAACAAGTCGAAGATGGCCATGCTCAACCCGTCCGACTCGATCGTCGACTGGGTACTGAAGACCGTCCCGACCATGGGCGCTGGCTGGTGCCCGCCTGGCATGCTCGGCATCGGCATCGGCGGTACCGCCGAGAAGGCCGCGGTGATGGCCAAGGAAGTGTTGATGGAGTCCATCGACATCCACGAACTGAAAGCCCGTGGCCCGCAGAACCGCCTGGAAGAAATCCGCCTGGAGCTGTTCGAGAAGGTCAACCAGCTGGGCATCGGCGCCCAGGGCCTGGGTGGCCTGACCACCGTGCTCGACGTCAAGATCATGGACTACCCGACCCACGCCGCTTCGCTGCCGGTGTGCATGATCCCCAACTGCGCCGCCACCCGCCACGCCCACTTCGTGCTCGATGGCTCCGGCCCGGCCGAGCTGGAAGCGCCGTCGCTGGACGCCTACCCGGAAATCGTCTGGGAAGCCGGCCCGAGCGCCCGTCGCGTCAACCTCGACGCCATCACCCCGGAAGAAGTCGCCAGCTGGAAGCCGGGCGAAACCATCCTGCTCAACGGCAAGATGCTGACCGGCCGCGATGCCGCGCACAAGCGCATGGTCGAAATGCTCAACCGCGGCGAAGAGCTGCCGGTGGACCTGAAAGGCCGCTTCATCTACTATGTCGGCCCGGTCGACCCGGTCGGTGACGAAGTGGTAGGCCCAGCCGGCCCGACCACCGCTACCCGCATGGACAAGTTCACCCGCCAGATCCTCGAACAGACCGGCCTGCTGGGCATGATCGGCAAGTCCGAGCGCGGCCCTGCCGCCATCGAAGCGATCAAGGACAACAAGGCCGTGTACCTGATGGCCGTCGGCGGCGCTGCCTACCTGGTGGCCCAGGCCATCCGCAAGTCGAAGGTCCTGGCCTTCGCCGAACTGGGCATGGAAGCGATCTACGAGTTCGAGGTCAAGGACATGCCGGTGACCGTCGCCGTGGACAGCAACGGTGAGTCGGTACACATCACTGGCCCTGCCCTGTGGCAGAGCAAGATTGCCCAGAGCCTGGCAGTCGAATTGAAGTAAGCCTGATGTAACCGTGTCGCCTTCTTCGCGGGTAAACCCGCTCCCACAGGGACAGCGCAAGCCTGGGGCTACGCGCTACCTGTGGGAGCGGGTTCACCCGCGAAGAGGCCGCCCCTGTTCTACACAATTCGTTCGAACTGCTCCGGCCAGTCCCTGCGGGTAAAAACCTGCCCTTCCCGCCTCACCCGCCGTACTTCCTCCAGATCCACCTCACAGACCAGCCACTGACTAGTGACAGGGCTCAATTCTTCACTCAAGGCCACCACCCCATCCCCCGGCATCCCGTGATCCGGCGGTACGAACAACCCTGCCCGGCCGATATTCTCGTCCAGCGCCGGCGACCAGGGCGCCAGCCCGACCGTAGGGCTCTGCAACACCGCAAGCTGGTTCTCCAACGCCCGCGCCTGCGCGCCAATGCGCACCCGGTGGTAACCGGCCTCGGTGTCGGTACAGCTCGGCGCCAGGATCAGGTCGGCACCAGCCTCGGCCAGGCGCCGGGCCAGCATCGGGAATTCGTTGTCGTAGCAGATCAGGATCCCCATGCGCCCCAGTTCGGTTTCAAACACCTGCAGCCCCTGGCCCGCAGCTATGTCCCACTGCTCCCGCTCGAAGCGGGTCATCATCAGCTTGTCCTGGTAGCCCATTACACCCTTGGGGCCGAACAGCCAGGCACGGTTGCGGTAGCGCCCATCACTGTCCAGCACCGGTACGCTGCCCGGTTGCAGGTAGATCCCCCAGCGCCTGGCAAGGCTCTCGCACAGCGCCTTCCATGGCTCGATCAGCGGCTGGATGCCGGCGATGGAAGCCTTCAGGTCACCCCGCTGCTCGGCACTCAGCTGCCCGCTCAGCACCAGCCCGGCGTACTCCGGCAACAGCAGCAGGCGGGCCCCCGCCTCCACCGCCTCGGCGCACAGGCCTTGCAGGTGGTCGGCGTAGGCGTCCCAGGTTTCATGCAGCTCGATGGCGTACTGGCAGGCAGCCAGACGGATCATATCGGCAGTTCCTTGAGCCAGAACGACATCAGCTTGTCGGAGCTTTCCTGCTCGTCCAGGTCACGCCAGGCGTAGCTGGTGCGCAGCGACGGGTCGTGCAGGAAGCCGCGGTTCCGCCAGAAGCCGTGCAACGGCTTGTAGTCCACTGGCCGCCGCGGATGCACCCCTGGCCGCTCGACCGCACAGAACGCGCAGTAATCGAACTCGGCCAGCTTGTGCGCGTAGGACTCGCGCTCGATGAAAAAGCGCACCCCCAGGCCCTGGCCACGGTATTCGGGCAGTACTACCGATTCACCGAAGTAGTACACGCTGGCCGGGTCACGCCCCTGGGCCAGGAACGGCTGCTGGAACTCGGGGGCGACATCCACCAGCGGCAGGCCGGTGGAGGCGCCGACCACCTTGCCGTCGTCCAGCGCCAGCACCACCAGGCTGCGCCCGGAGCGCGCATAGGTGGCCAGGTACTCGGCCTCGTACTCCGGGGTGCCGTCATAAAGGTAGGGAAACTCGCGGAACACGGTAAGGCGCAGGCGAGCGAGGTCATCGATGTAAGGCGCGATAGCGGCGCCGTGCAACAGGCGTATTTCCATGCTTGGCGGTCGTTTTGTCGATGTGGATGACGCGCTCGGCTAAGCCGGGCTTGAGGGGAAACCCTATCATCCGGAGCAACGACCCGCCTTTTCCCTCCACGACAGGTATTGTTCCATGACCGCTACCGAACTGGTAAATGCTTACTACGCCGCCTTCAACGCTGGAGACATGCCCGCCTTTCTCGCCCTGCTCAGCGAGGATGTGATCCACGACATCAACCAGGGCGAGCGGCAGATGGGCAAGGCCCGGTTTGCAGCGTTCATGGACAAGATGAACCGCTGCTACCGCGAGCGCCTGGCCGATATCGTGGTGATGCAGAACGCCGACGGCAGCCGCGCGGCGGCGGAGTTCACCGTGCATGGGGAATATCTGGCCGATGACGAAGGGTTGCCGGCGGCCAACGGGCAGACCTATGTGCTGCCGGCGGGGGCGTTCTTCTATATCCACTGTGGGAAGATTGCCCGGGTGACCAACTACTACAACCTCAATGACTGGGTCGAGCAGGTGGCCTGATCAGGGGGGATTGCCTGTACTGGCCTCTTCGCGGGCACGCCCGCTCCCACAAGGATCCCACACGACTTCAGAGCAGTGAGGTACATGTGGGAGCGGGCATGCCCGCGAAGAGGCCCTGTCAGACAATACGGGTACCAAGCACCTTGAGGAAGGCTGCCAGCCACGCCGGATGCGCCGGCCATGCCGGTGCCGTCACCAGGTTGCCGTCCACATGCGCCTGGTCCACCGCGATATCGATGAATGTCCCACCCGCCAGGCGCACTTCCGGCGCACACGCCGGGTACGCACTGCATTCACGCCCTTCCAGCACACCGGCAGCTGCCAGCAACTGGGCACCATGGCATACCGCCGCGATCGGCTTGCCGGCCTGGTCGAACGCACGCACCAGCTCCAGCACCTTTTCATCCAGACGCAGGTACTCTGGCGCACGGCCACCCGGGATCAACAACGCGTCGTAACTCTCGGCCCGCACCCGCACAAAGTCATAATTCAAGGCAAAGTTGTGCCCCGGCTTTTCGCTGTAGGTCTGTTCGCCCTCAAAATCATGAATCGCGGTACGCACCGTCTGCCCCGCGACCTTTTCCGGGCATACCGCATGCACCGTGTGCCCGACCATGCTCAGCGCCTGGAACGGCACCATGACCTCGTAGTCTTCGACGTAGTCACCAACCAGCATGAGAATTTTCTTCGCCGTCATCGCACCCACTCCTTCGATTGCCTTGAGAAGTCACTGCACGATAGCCGGTCTCAGTCGCGACGGTCGAGCAAGTTGACCACCAACCGGTCCAGCCAACCCCACAACCGCTGCTTCACCCGGCGCCATAGCGGCCGGGCATGCCACTGCCCGAGGTCGACCACCTCGCTCAAGGCAAAATCACGCTCGAAGCTGGCCTGCACGGCCGCCGTCAGCGGCGGGTCGAGGGCCTCGATATTGGCCTCGAGGTTGAAGCGCAGGTTCCAGTGATCGAAATTGCATGAGCCGATACTGACCCAGTCGTCGATCAAAACCATCTTCAGGTGCAGGAAACACGGTTGATACTCGTAGATGCGCACCCCGGCGCGCAGCAAACGGGGGTAATAGCGGTGCCCGGCGTAACGTACCGAGGGGTGATCAGTGCGCGGACCGGTCAGCAGCAGCCGCACATCGACCCCCTTGCCGGCAGCCCGTCGCAGCGAGCGGCGCACGCTCCAGGTCGGCAGGAAGTAAGGCGTGGCCAGCCACACTCGCTGCTTGCCGCTGTTGATCGCCCGCACCAGCGAATGCAGGATGTCCTGGTGCTGGCGGGCGTCGGCATAGGCTACCCGGCCCATGCCCTGCCCCTGCGCAGGCACCTTGGGCAGGCGCGGCAGGCCAAAGCCCTCGGCGGGGCGCCAGGCGGTGCGACGGTTGTTGGCGTGCCACTGGCGGTCGAACAGCAACTGCCAGTCGTTCACCACAGGCCCCTGCATCTGCACCATCACCTCGTGCCACTCACTGGTCGCCTCGCCCGGCGTCCAGAACTCGTCGGTGACGCCCGTGCCGCCCACCACGGCCCAGCGCTCATCCACCAGCAGCAGCTTGCGGTGATCGCGGTACAGGTTGCGCAGGCCGCGCTTCCAGCGCAGGCGGTTGTACCAGCGCAGGTACACACCCGCGTCCAGCAGGCGCTGACGCAGCTTGCTGTTGAAAGCCAGCGAGCCATAGTCGTCGAACAGGCAGCGCACCCGCACGCCGCGTCGGGCGGCCTGCTCCAACGCTTCGACCACCGCATCCGCGCAGTCACCGGCCTCGACCAGGTACAGCTCCAGGTCGACCTGGATTTCGGCGCGCATGATCGCCAGGAGCATGCGCGGAAAGAACTCGGGGCCGTCGATCAGCAGTTCGAACTGGTTGCCATCCCGCCAGGGGAAGACCGGCCCCGGCATGTCAGCGGGCGGTGAAGATCAGCACCGCGCTAACCGGCACCGACGGGTTGATGGACGTGAGCCCGGCGAACTTGCGCAGGCGTTGCAGCCCGGGCAGCAGGCCGAAATCCTCGGCGCGCAGCACCAGGGGCTCAAGGGTCACCACCTGGAAGCGTCGCTCGTCCAGGCGGGTGGCCAGCAGCAAAGCGTTGTAGCTGTGCGACTGGCCATGCAGAGTCACCGTCAGCGGCAGGCGCAGCTCGATCTGGGCACCGTTGGCCAGGTCGTTGATCGGCCGCAGGTCCAGTTGCGCCTGCACCTTGGCTTCGGCAAAACGCTCGACCTCGAACAGGTCCTCGCGCATGCGTTCGTCACGCAGCGGAACGCCACTGCTCACCGAGTCCATCTCGATACTCAGCCCGGCAACGCCCTTGCGGTCGACCGTGCCATGCAGCACCAGAAAGCGGTGCACTTCGGCGGTGTTACCGTTCTTGCCGGTAATGAACGAAAGGCGCGAAGACTCGCCATCGAGGTGCCAGTTGGCGTGGGCGGGCAGGCAAAAAGCCAGCAACAAGGCGGGCAGCAGGCGGGGCAGCTTGAACATGACAGATCTCGTGAAACCAGACCGCCAACCTTACCCGCCCGCCTTCATGGCAGCAAGCGGCAGCCCTCGCGCGGGCCTTGCCAGGCGGCCTGATTGCGTCGGCCCAGGCCTTCGGCGGTGACCTGCCGCTGTTGGCTGTTTTCCTCCAGCAGGCTCAGCGGCAGCCATTGCTTCACGTAGCCTTGGCAATACGCCGGTTCGAAACCCATGACGAAGCGGCACGAGCAGTATTCCTTGGCCGAGTAGGCCGAAAGGATACCGGGGAAGTCCGCCAGGGCCTGGCGCTCGTGCCAGGCCCAGTACACCAGCCCCAGCAATACCAGCAGTACTACCCGCTTCATGCCCCCTTCCCGGCCAGCGCCACCAGTATTCGCCTGAGCATCTCGTCGTGCTGGTAGCTGCCGTCGCGGTCATCGGCGTATCGCACGATCACCAGCTTTTGCGCGGGCAGCACGTACAGCGCCTGGCCCCAGTGGCCAAGGGCTGCGTAGGTGTCGGCAGGCGCACTCGGCCAAGGCCGTGCAGCGCCGGCCAGCGGCTGGTTGAGCCACCAGTGTCCGCCGGGGTTGGCCTCGCCGGGCACTGCTTCGGCCGCGGCGAACGGCGTGCGGTTGAAGGCCACCCAGGGCCTGGGCAGCAATTGCCGATCCTGCCAGCGCCCCTCACGCTGCATCAGCAGGCCGATGCGTGCCAGGTCGCGAGCGCTGAGGTACAGGTAGGACGAGCCCACGTAGGTCCCCGCCCTGTCACGCTCCCATACCGCGCTGTCGATCCCTAACGGGGTGAACAGCGCATGCCAGGGGTAGTCGGGGTACTGACTGGCATCGAGCATGCCGCGCAGCGCGGCGGCCAGCAGGTTGCTGTCGCCACTGGAGTAGAGAAACCGCTGGCCCGGGCTGGCCACCGTGTCCCGCGCTGCCGTATAGGCCGCCATGTCCTCGCGGCCACGGGTATACAGCATGGCAACCACTGATGACTTGAGCGGGGCGTACTCGTAGTCCTCCTGCCAGTCCAGGCCGCTGGCCCAATGCAGCAGGTCGGCCATGCGCACGCCAGGATGGGCCTGCATGGCCGGGTAGAAGCGGGTGACCGGGTCCTGCAGCTGGAAGCGGCCTTCGCCCTGGGCTACCCCCAGCAGCGTGGCAAGCACGCTCTTGCTGATCGACCAGGTGAGGTGGGCGGTGGCGGCGCTGGTCGGGGGGGCGTAGCGTTCGTGGAGGATGCGCCCGTCGCGGATGATCAGCAGCGCGTCGGTGCGGATGCCGCTGCGTTCGGCAGTGGTGCGTGCGGGGAAGGCGTAGGCGTCGACGGCTTGCCAGTCGAGGGGGGCAGGGTCGTTGTGCCAGTCAGGGTCAGGCCAGACCTCAGCCTTGGCAGGGGCCATGGCCATACAAAAAAACAGCAGCAGACCTTTCAGCATCCCAGTACAGGCTCGCGTTATTTGGGGCTGCCTTGCAGCCCTTCGCGGGCAAGCCCGCGAAGGGCCGCACAGCGGCCCCAGGAATCATCGGATCACACCAACCTACCAGGCATTCATGACAATCCCGCAGCAGCCCACGCCTTGTTCAGCCGCTTCTCCCGCGCCGCCGCCGCCAGCGCCATCACCCCTTGGTCACGCTGCCAGATCTGCGCCCAATGCGCCGCCCCCGCCGCCAACGCGGCATCGATTTCCCCCCGCAGCGCCTGGAACTGCGCAAACAACCCGCCCAGCAACAAATGGCAGCCAACGCTATCGGCACACTGCCGGCTACCCTCGGCACACCCGGCCAGCAGCCCAAGCAACTGCAGGCGCAGGGCCTGCGGCCAGGCGCACTCCTGCCCAACGCCATACAGCCAGGCCGTCAACGCCGTAAGCACATACAAGTCCTCCAGCGAACGGAACGGCTTCACATAGTCATCCCAACCATCACCGGCCAGCAACTCGCACGCAGCCTGCTCCAGCACCAGCCGCCCATGGCCCACCTCTGGCATCAGCGGCAGGGTGGGCAGCGCTTCCAGCGTCACCCCTGGCTCCCCGGGGTAGACCACCGCCAGGTTCAACTGCGGCGCCGCCCCCGTCGCCTCGCTGCGCGCCGCCACCAGCAGCCATTCCGCCTCCAGGCCCGCAGTGACGAAATCCTTGCTGCCGGTCAGCCGCAAGCCGTCCAGGCGCGTGCGCATGTCCGCCGGCCGCACGCTGCGCCGTTCGGTGGCACACAGGGCACCGAGGCTGGGTGGGGCACTGGGCCACAGCACGCGCAAGGCGGCCTGGTAGCCGACCAGGAAAGCCAGGCCCGGGGTGGCCATTGCGCGCCCACCGAGCACCGCCAGTTCGAACGGGGCAACCGGGCCAAGGCGCTCGAGCAGCGCTGCGTAGGTTTCGCCCAGGGTGCCCGCCAACGCTTGGCGAAGCGGGTCGTTGAGTCGTTGCAACCAGGCCATCGGTCGGCTCCTTGCTGAGGGGCTTTCTGTTAAGACTCAGGGGGTGTCACGCAAGCATCACCAAAGATTCACAGGGGTGACACCCCGTCTACCTAGGCTGACTTTGCACAACAAAGCCGACCGGCCGCAACCCTTCATGGCTGGCTTATGGAGACTCGTAATGACTCGGATCGCTCACGCTGGCGACAACAGCACCGAACGCCGTCTGCAAGCCGAACGCCTGGTTGGCGCCGCGGCCCTGCAAGAAGCCCAGGCCCTGCGCTACAAAGTGTTCAGCGCCGAATTCAAGGCCAGGCTCAAAGGTGCCGAGCAAGGCCTGGACATGGACGACTACGACGTGCACTGCCGCCACATTGGCGTACGCGACCTGAGTACCGGCGAGCTGGTCGCCACCACCCGCCTGCTCGACCATCAGGCCGCCAGCAGCCTGGGCCGCTTCTATAGCGAAGAAGAATTCAGCCTGCACGGCCTGTTGCAGCTGCAGGGCCCGATCCTGGAGCTGGGCCGCACCTGCGTAGCCCCCGACTACCGCAACGGAGGCACCATCGCCGTGCTCTGGGGCGAACTGGCCGAAGTGCTCAACGAAGGCCGCTACAGCTACCTGATGGGCTGCGCCAGCATCCCCATGCAAGATGGCGGAGTACAGGCCCACGCGGTGATGCAGCGCCTGCGTGACCGCTACCTGTGCACCGAGCACCTGCGTGCCGAGCCAAAGAACCCGTTGCCCAACCTGGCCCTGCCACACAACGTCATCGCCGAAATGCCACCGCTGCTCAAGGCGTACATGCGCCTGGGCGCGAAGATTTGCGGCGAGCCATGCTGGGACGAAGACTTCCAGGTGGCCGACGTGTTCATCCTGCTCAAGCGCGACGAGCTGTGCCCGCGCTACGCCCGCCACTTCAAGGCAGCGGTCTGATGCCGAAGCTGCGGGTACTGGCCCGCCTGACTCGACTGCTGCTGGTACTGCTGCAGGGCATGCTGATGGCCAGCGTGATCGCCCTGGGCGAACGCCTGGGGTTCAAGGCGCCCATCGAGCGCCGCCAGCGCTGGACCTGCCTGTTCATGAAGCGCCTGGTCGCGGCCCTGCCCTTCGATGTGCGGGTGGTTGGCGAGCTGCCGCAGCGGCCGATGCTGTGGGTCAGCAACCATGTGTCCTGGACCGATATCCCCCTGCTCGGCATGCTGCTGCCGCTGTCGTTCCTGTCCAAGGCCGAGGTGCGCCACTGGCCGGTGGCCGGCTGGCTGGCGGAGAAGGCCGGCACCCTGTTCATCCGCCGTGGCGGGGGCGACAGCCAGCGCCTGCGTGAACAGATCGCCGGGCAACTGGGCCTGGCCCGGCCGCTGCTGATCTTCCCGGAAGGCACCACCACCAACGGCCGTAACCTGCGCACCTTCCATGGCCGCCTGCTGGCAGGCGCCATCGACCGCGGCGTGGCGGTGCAGCCGGTCGCCATCCAGTACCTGCGCGCTGGCCAGATCGACCCGATTGCGCCGTTCATTGGTGATGATGACCTGGTGTCGCACCTGATGCGCCTGTTCGCCCAGCCGCGCGGGGAGGTTTGCATTCAGCTGCTGCAGCCGATCGGCAGCGTGGGCAAGGAGCGAGCGGTGCTGGCGTTGCAGGCGCAGCAGGCGATTCACCTGGCGTTGTTCGGGGTTGAAGACGTTGAGCTGGCGCCACGGCGGCAGGCGCGGGCAGCCTGAATTCTTGCACTGCCAGTACCGGCCTCTTCGCGGGTAAACCCGCTCCCACAGGGATAGTGTGATCCCGAAGATAGCGCTGTACCTGTGGGAGCGGGTTCACCCGCGAAGAAGCTGGCACAGGACTAACAGCCAGACAACCGGCCAGCCGCTGCAAACACCTGCAACTGCGGATAAAACGCCCTGAAGTCCGCCAGCAATGGCTCATACAGCCGCTCCAGCTCCCCCATCACCCCAACCATCCCCTCCGGCCGCGACAAGCGCCGGGCAATGCCGTTGAACACCTGCTCCAGCGTGGCAAAATCCCCATACGCCCCCAGCCAGTCATCCGCCGCCATGAACGGCGCAATCCGCGCCAGCCGCCCCGGCAACTCGGGCTCCGCCAGCAACACCCGATAAAAGTCCCCGGTGAACTGCTCCAACGGTTGCTCGGCATAATCCCGCCAATGCCGCGCCAGGCAATGGTCGAAAAACACATCCAGAACAATGCCGGCAAAACGCCGCCGTTCCCGTGGGAAGCGCGCCAGTGCCGCCTGCACCAACGGGTGCTGGTCGGTATAGCTGTCGATATGCCGATGCAGCCGGATGGCCGCCTCCAGCGCAGGTGGGAAGCGCCCTTCCAGCGAGCCCTTGACGAAGTCGCCATACAGGCTGCCAAGCAGTTGTTGCGGCGCCGGGCCGCCGAGGTGCAGGTGTGCGAGGTAGTTCATGAGCGCAGTCTAACACCGCCGGCCAGTATATCGTTATAACGCGATATAGCGATTCGCACTCAGCTCAGAACCTCTTGGTATTTGTATATCGGGAAACCACGATTTACATTTCGCCCTATCGCGATATACCGCTACAACGAGCCTCAACCCATGCCTCTCGATCTCGACGAAATCATAAAAGCGCTGGCCCACCCGGTCAGGCGAGAAATCCTCAGCTGGCTGAAGGACCCGGCAACGCAGTTTCCCGACCAGTACCACAGCACCGAGAACGGTGTGTGTGCCGGGCAGATCGACCAACGCTGCGGCCTGTCGCAGTCGACCGTTTCCGCCCACCTGGCCACCCTGCAGCGCGCCGGGCTGATCAGCAGCCAGAAGATCGGCCAATGGCACTTCTTCAAACGTAACGAAACCACCATCCAGGCGTTTCTCGAACAACTGCGCCAAGCACTCTGAACAGGCAGGTAACCGTCATGACCACGCTTTTCGATCCGATCACCCTGGGCGACCTGCAACTGCCCAACCGCATCATCATGGCCCCGCTCACCCGCTGCCGGGCCGACGAAGGCCGCGTGCCCAATGCGCTGATGGCCGAGTACTACGTGCAGCGCGCCAGTGCCGGGCTGATTCTCAGCGAGGCGACTTCGGTCAGCGCCATGGGCGTCGGCTACCCGGATACCCCCGGTATCTGGAACGACGAGCAGGTGCGTGGCTGGAACAACGTGACCAAGGCCGTGCATGCCGCTGGCGGGCGCATCTTCCTGCAGCTGTGGCACGTTGGCCGCATCTCCCACCCCAGCTACCTGAACGGTGAACTGCCGGTGGCCCCCAGCGCGATCCAGCCCAAGGGCCATGTAAGCCTGGTGCGCCCGCTCAGCGACTACCCCACCCCGCGCGCGCTGGAAACCGAAGAAATCATCGACATCGTCGAGGCCTACCGCAGCGGAGCCGAGAATGCCAAGGCTGCCGGTTTCGATGGCGTGGAGATCCACGGTGCCAACGGTTATTTGCTCGACCAGTTCCTGCAGAGCAGCACCAACCAGCGCACCGACCACTACGGCGGCTCGCTGGAAAACCGTGCGCGCCTGCTGCTGGAAGTGACCGATGCGGCCATCGAGGTGTGGGGCGCGAACCGCGTGGGCGTGCACCTGGCGCCGCGTGCCGATGCCCATGACATGGGCGATGCCGACCGTGCCGAAACCTTTACCTACGTGGCCCGTGAGCTGGGCAAACGGGGCATCGCCTTCATCTGCTCGCGGGAACGGGAAGCCGATGACAGCATCGGCCCGCTGATCAAAGAGGCGTTCGGTGGCCCGTACATCGTCAATGAGCGGTTTGACAAGGCCAGCGCCAATGCGGCCCTGGCCAGTGGCAAGGCCGATGCAGTGGCGTTTGGCGTGCCGTTCATCGCCAACCCTGACCTGCCGGCGCGGCTGGCGGCGGATGCGCCGCTGAACGAGGCGCGGCCGGAGACCTTCTATGGCAAGGGGGCGGTGGGGTATATCGACTATCCGCGGTTGTGATTGAGGGCCATTCGCGGGCACGCCCGCTCCCACAGGTACAGCGACAAGCTTGAAGATTGTGCTGCCCCTGTGGGAGCGGGCGTGCCCGCGAAGAAGGCTCAGGTAATCTCAGGGCCGGGCGTTGATCTGCTGCTGCAGGTTCTGGATCTGGCTCTGCAAGGTATTCAGGTTGCGGGTCGTCTGCGCCCGGAACGCATCGAACTCCTGCACCGAAGCACCACCCGCCGACGACGCAGCCGGGCGGTTGTCGATCTGGCTCTTGAGCACCAGGATGTCCTGCTCCAGGTCCTGGATGGCCGCGCTCGGGTTACCCTGCTTCTTCAGCGCCGCCACTTCGCTGCCCAGGCTCTTGAGCTGCCCGTCCAGCTTGGCGCCATCCACCTGCGCGGCCTTCAGCGCAGCAACCTGTTCGTTCAGGCCCTTGAACTGGGTATCCAGCTTGCCACCATCGACCTGACCCGAGCGCAACGCGGCCAGTTCGCCATTCACCAGCTTTAACTGCGCCTGCAACTGGCTTTGCAGCTCGGTCACGGCCTTCTGCTGTTCACGGGTATCGGCCAGCACTTGCTCCAGGCGCTTGCCCAGGTCGCCGGTCTGCCCGGCCACCCCCTTCTGCAACTGGCGCAGCTGCAGCTTCAGCGCCTCGCTGCTGGTAGTGGCGCCGGACTCGCTGGCCGCCACCTTGCCGCTGATCGCCTGCAGGCGCCCGGCCGCCTCTTCGCTGATGCGGGCAAAGCTTTCCTGGGTCGCCACCAGCTGCTGCTCCATCAGCGAGATCTGCTGGAAGCTCCACCAGCCGAGGCCCGCCAAGGCGATGAACGAGGCCCCGAGCAATGCCCACAGCGGTGCCGTGCTGGCACCGCGAGCGGCTTTCTGGCGGCTGCGCACCACGTGCGCCGGCATCAGTTCGTCATCGTCATGGGTGCCGGCCCGCAGGGTAGGCACGTCATCGTAGTCATCGTGAGCATGGTTACGCATGGATACATTCAACCGCGGTAGTCGCAAAGAGGCACGAGTATAAACCGCCAGCGCGGCGTGTTGATGTCCATTGTCGGCCCGGCGGTTTCACTGCCCCGGCGGCTGGTGCTTCCACCAGGCACAGAACTCATCCAGCGCCGTCCACAGGCTGACCTTGGGCTGGTAGTCCAGGTACTGCCGGGCGCGGCTGATATCCAGGGTGAAATCGCGGCTCATCACCTGCATCCCCAGGCGCGACAGGGTCGGTTGCGGGCGCCCAGGCCACAACATGCAGGCCGCCTCGTTCAGCGCGGCCAGGCTGTAGGCCAGGCCGTAGGAGCGGTAGCGGGTAACTTGCGGCAGCTGCATCTGGCGCATCACGTAGTTGACCACGTCCCATAGCGGCAACGGCTGGCCGTTGCTGATGTTGTAGGCCTGGCCCAGCGCCCGGTCGTCGGCGAGCAGGGCGCTGAGCAGCGCTTCGTTGAGGTTGTGCACGCTGGTGAAATCGACTTTGTTCAGGCCGTTGCCGATGATCGCCACACGCCCCTTGCGCTGCATCTGCATCAGCCGCGGGAAGATACTGGCATCGCCGGCGCCGGTGACGAAGCGCGGACGCAGCGCCAGCACCTCAAGGCCGAACTCCTGGGCACCGAACACTTTCTGCTCGGCCATGTACTTGGTCTGCCCATAGTGGTCGTGGAAGCGGCGCGGCACCTGGTCTTCACGGATATCCAGGCGCGAGCGGCCATTGAAGTAGATCGATGGCGATGACAGGTGCACCAGGCGTCGTACGTGCTCCTTCAAACAGCCCTCGACCACGTTTTCGGTGACCACCACATTGCCTTGGTAGAAGTCCTGGTAGCGCCCCCAGTTGCCCACCGCGCCAGCGCAGTGCACCACGGCCTCGACGCCCTGGCACAGGCGACGGGCCAGCTCGGCATCACCCAGGTCGCCGGGGATGAACTGGGCGCCGCGCTTGACCAGGTGCTCGACCCCTTCGGCCCGACGGCCGCTGACCCGCACGTCCAGGCCCTGCTCCAGGGCAAAGCGCGCAAAGCGCCCGCCAATGAAGCCACTCGCGCCGGTGACCAGAATTCGCATGTAAGACTCCGTCTTGCCAGATTTCAGATGCAACTGACGCCAGCCGTGGCTACAAGGGCACCAGCCATTGCCGTGCGGTGTGCCGCAGGTGGTCGGTCAGTTGCGCGAGCAGTTGCCCGCCATTGCGCCAATGATGCCAGTACAGCGGCACATCGATGGGGGTATCGCTGCAGATTTCCACCAACTGGCCGCTGGCCAGTTGCTCGCGGGCCTGCAATTCGGGCACCAGGCCCCAGCCCAGGCCGGCTTCGGTCATGCGCAGGAAGCCTTCGGACGACGGGCACAAATGGTGCAGGAAGCCATCCGCGATGCCCAGCGATGCCAGGTAGCGGTGTTGCAGGAAGTCGTCCGGGCCGTACACGATCGCCGGGGTACGGGCCAGGCGGCTGGCAGCGAAGCCCTGCGGAAAATGCCGCGCCATGAACCCGGGGCTGGCCAGCGCCCGGTAGCGCATGGCGCCCAGTGGCAGGCTGCGCGCCCCGGCCACCGGCCGCTCGCTGCCACACAGGCAGGCCGCCACTTCGCCCGCACGCATGCGTTTCAGGCCCACTTCCTGGTCCTCCACCACCAGGTCGGTCAGCACGTTCTGCTGTGCGCAGAAATTGCCCACTGCGCCGGCCCACCAGGTGGCCAGGCTGTCGGCGTTGAGGGCGATGCGCAGGCGCTCCGGCATGCCCTCCTCGTCCAGCGCCGGCACCTGGCGCTGCAGGTCGCGTTCAAGCAGGCGCACCTGCTGCACATGGTTGAGCAACTGGCGGCCGACTTCGGTCGGGCTTGGCGGTGTGGCTCGCACCAGCACCGGCTGGCCGACCCGCGCCTCAAGCAGCTTGATGCGCTGGGAGATGGCCGACTGCGACAACCCAAGCACCTGCGCCGCGCGTTCGAAACCACCCTGTTCGATCACCGCGGCGAGGGCGGCCAGCAGCTTGTAGTCGAACATCGATTTCCCTAATGACTGATCAGCTCTATTTGTTTTTCTTATACAGCGCAGTTCATCACAATGGCCAGCATCTTTTACGGCAATTCATTTCTGGAGAGCACGCCATGTGGCAAAGCTATCTCAACGGCATGCTCGTGGCCTTCGGCCTGATCATGGCCATCGGTGCACAGAACGCCTTCGTCCTCGCCCAGAGCTTGCGCCGCGAGCATCACCTGCCAGTGGCGGCCCTGTGCATCATTTGTGACGCCATTCTGGTGGCCGCCGGAGTGTTCGGCCTGGCGACGGTGCTGGCGCACAACCCGACCTTGCTGGCGATCGCCCGCTGGGGCGGCGCGGTGTTCCTGATCTGGTACGGCGCCAAGGCTTTGCGCAGCGCCTGCTCCAGGCAGAGCCTGCAGCATCAGCAAGGCCAGGGAGCACGCTCACGCCGCGCGGTATTGCTCAGTGCCCTGGCGGTGACCCTGCTGAACCCGCACGTGTACCTCGACACGGTGTTGCTGATCGGCTCGCTGGGTGCCCAGCAGACCGCACCTGGTGCCTACGTGGCCGGTGCCGCCAGTGCCTCGCTGCTGTGGTTCTCGACCCTGGCAATCGGCGCGGCCTGGCTGGCACCGTGGCTGGCCCGGCCAGCGACCTGGCGCATGCTCGACCTGATGGTGGCGGTGATGATGTTCGCGGTGGCGGCGCAGTTGATCTTCAACTGACTCTGGGCTTGTCACAACATTTTTAGCGCCTGTGAGATCGAGCGCCGCGCGGGCGGCGCTCGATCTGCCAGGCGCCACAAGGGGTAAGCCGAGCACCACCGGTCGGCACGCCCCACCCGCTCTGGAACCTCTATTCCCTATCTTTGTTGCGTGGTTATGCGCCGGGCCCGGTGCTATGATCCAGCCCTTGCGTCGCAAAGAGTACAAACTCGCCGACGCTCATCGGGCCGCCCGTGATCGGCCTTGCGCAAACCGCAAACAGACCTGAATCAGGAGATCCACCATGGCTTTTGAATTGCCGCCGCTGCCGTACGCCCACGATGCCCTGCAGCCGCACATCTCCAAGGAAACCCTGGAGTATCACCACGACAAGCACCACAACACCTATGTCGTGAACCTGAACAACCTGGTCCCAGGCACCGAATTCGAAGGCAAGACCCTGGAAGAGATCGTCAAGACCTCTTCGGGCGGCATCTTCAACAACGCCGCTCAAGTCTGGAACCACACCTTCTACTGGAACTGCCTGGCACCAAACGCCGGTGGCCAGCCGACCGGTGCCCTGGCTGACGCCATCAACGCCGCTTTCGGTTCCTTCGACAAGTTCAAGGAAGAGTTCACCAAGACCTCGGTTGGCACCTTCGGTTCCGGCTGGGGCTGGCTGGTGAAGAAGGCTGACGGTTCCCTGGCCCTGGCCAGCACCATCGGCGCCGGCTGCCCGCTGACCAGCGGCGACATCCCGCTGCTGACCTGCGACGTCTGGGAACACGCCTACTACATCGACTACCGCAACCTGCGTCCCAAGTACGTCGAGGCATTCTGGAACCTGGTCAACTGGGCCTTCGTTGCCGAACAGTTCGAAGGCAAGACCTTCAAGGCCTGAATCATCCAGCCTTGAGACAGAACCCCGGCGCCACGCCGGGGCTCTTCGAAAATCCGATGCCAGTCCTCTGGTATCGGATTTTTTTTCGGGGCATGCGAGGGGCCAGAACGCCGTATTTTCAGGAAACGTACCGATCAAGCCAGCCAAGGCTATCTACAGTGGCACCCGTAGGCCGATACTCACATCCAACCCACCCTGCATACCCGCGCTGCTCCAGCGCCGCCAGCAACCCTGCAACATCCATCTGCCCCGTCCCCGGCTGATGCCGCCCCGGGCAGTCGGCCACCTGCACATGCACTGTCCGCTCAAAGAACTGCGCCAGCACATCGGCAGCATTTCCGGTCAGCAACTGTGCATGATAAAGATCAAGGATCAGCCCCATACCGGGATGCGCCTCCAGCACCCGCTGCGCCTTGCCGAAGTCGGACATGTAATACCCCGGCATTGCCTGCGTGCAGATCACCTCGATCAATGGCCGCAGCCCCTGGTCTTCAAAATACTTCACGGCATAGTCCAGGTTGCTCGCATACACCTTGTCGGCGCCATCCTCATGGGTTACCCCGGACATCAGGTGCACATCCGCACACGCCAGTGCGCGGGCATAGCTGACGGCCTGGCGTAACCCGTCACGGAACTCGGGCTCCTTGCCCGCCACCGCGGCAATACCCTTGGAAACGCCAGCCGGCGCAGCGAACTGGACCAATGGCAACCCATATTGCGCCAGTTGATCAGCCAACAAACTCGCATCGAATTCATAGGGCGACGGGAATTCCACCGCACGAAATCCGGCGGCGGCAGCGGCTTCGATACGCTGCAGAAAAGGCAGTTCATTGAACTGGAAGCCGAGATGAGCATTGAATTTGAGCATGCGTATAGATCCATCCGTGTGTGGTATTTTCCTGCCCCCAGTCCGACCCGAATCTGCTGGATCGACTGAAGATAACCATTCGGAATACAGCCTGTGATAAAGAAAGATCTCGCCCTGCAGTTGGCCCCTCGCGTCATCGAGATGATCCGCGCCCGGTCGATGAAGGCCGGCGAGCCATTGCGCGAGCAGACCTTCGCCCAAGCCTTCGATGTCTCCCGCTCCCCCATTCGCAGGGTATTTGCCCTGCTCGCCGAGTGGAACATCGCGGTGCAGGAGCCCAATCGCGGCTACTTTCTGAAACAGGACGCCGGGCAGATCCAGGAAACCACTGTACCGCCCACCTGCGACCCATTCGAAGACTTCTACCTGCGCGTGGTGGACGACATCCTCAGCGGGGAAGTCCCTGCCGAATTCTTTGAGGCCCAATTACTGCGACGCTACTCCGTGCCCCGCGGGCAACTGCTCAAGGTCCTCAACCGGCTGGCCAGCGAAGCCATGGTCGAGCGCAAGCCCGGGCAAGGCTGGAGCCTTAACGAATTCGTACACAACGCCCAGACCCACATCCAGAGCTACCGCTTCCGCATGGCCATCGAGCCGGCCGCACTGCGCGAGCCAGGCTACAAGGTCAACCAGGCCGCATTTGCCAAAGCCCGGGAGCAACAGCAGGCCATGCTCGACGGCGAAATTCACCAGCTGTCACGTGCCCAACTGTTCGAAATTGGCGCCCAGTTTCACGAAATGATCGTGCAGTGCTCGGGCAATCTCTTCTTCATAGATGCCATACGCCGGCAAAACCAGCTCAGACGCTTCATGAGCTACAAAGCCAACGTCGACCGCAGTCGCCTGATGACGCAATGCCTGGAGCACCTGCACCTGCTCGACTTGATCGAGTCCGGTCGGCGTGAAGAAGCCGCTCAGTTTCTCTGGAAACATCTGGACGAAGTCGGCCGGCTCAAGACCCGTCAGGATGCCTTGCTGGAAAGCCAGCAGGCGTAACCCCTTCCCCCGCCTACCTTTCATTACCCGCGCGTTCAGATCAGGGAAGGCAGCTTAGACATTGCCTTCTTTTCATGCAAGATACAAAACCACCCTGAGATTCAGCGCCAGGAGTAAATTTCGCGCCACTTATTGTATTTCATTGCAAGAATAAGCAATTATGCGCGCCGCTCGGACGCACTGTGGCACCGAATCACACAGGGATGATTGCAATGAAACAAGGAACGTTGGCTAACGGGACGGGGGTCTCCAGCCTGCTGTTCGGGGTGTACACGATTCTGCTGGCCCTGCTTGGCCTGACGCTGGCCTGTCAGGGAAGCACGCTGGTCAGTGCCGGCGGCTCGCCTTACTACGCAATGATGGGTACCGCATTGCTGCTGTCAGCCGCACTCATGGGCCTGAAGAAGTCGCTCGGCATCTATCTCTACGGTGCAGCATCCCTGGCCACCTACGGCTGGGCAATCTGGGAATCCGGCTACAACGGCTGGGCCTATATCCCACGTCTGGCATGGCTGGTACTTCTCAGTGTGATCTTTCTGGCCTTCTGGCCTCTTGTCCGGCGCGACTTTGCCAAAGTCAACAAGGCACTGTATTTCAGCATCATGGGGGGGCTGCCGCTGCTGATGGCGGCCACCATCCTGACACCGCTGTTCTTCCCCAACACCGTTCACCTGGCCGACTCGCCCGCTATCACCGCGCATACACAGCAACCCTTCAGCCGCAGTACTGTGACCTCACCGGACGCCAATGTCGCCGCGTCCCACGACAAGACCAACTGGACCGCCTATGCCGGCTCCAACCTCGGCAACCACTATTCCGCTGCGGCGCAGATTACCCCAAGCAACGTTTCCGGCCTGGTCAAGGCCTGGGAGTATCATCATGGCGATGTGAAACAGCCTGGCGAAAAAACCAAGTATCTGAACGAGGCCACGCCAATCAAGGTTGGCGACTCGCTGTATACCTGCACGCCCAAGCAAATCATCATTTCGTTGAACGCCACTACCGGCAAGGAGAACTGGCGCTACGACTCGAAAGTCGACCCGGACTATTTCGCCAACGGTGGTGCCTATTGCCGTGGTGTCTCGTACTACGAAGTACCCAATGCCAGTGGCCTGTGCGCCAAACGCATCATCTGGGGCACCAACGACATCCGCCTGGGTGCAGTTGATGCGCTCACCGGGCAGGCCTGCCCAGATTTCGGCACGGCAGGCTTTGCCGACCTCAAGGACGGCCTGGGCACGTTCCGCAAAGGCTCCACCGGCATCACTTCTGCACCATTGGTAATCCGCGGTGTGGTCATTACCGGTGGCCGGGTGCTTGACTCGGATGTGCGCCCGGCGCCGTCAGGTGTGGTTCGCGCCTACGACGCAGTCAGCGGCAAACAGAAGTGGGCCTGGGACCTCGGTCGCCCCGACAGCACTGCGCCTGCCGACGCCGATGAAACCTACACGCTCAGCACGCCCAACTCATGGGCGCCGATTTCCGCCGACGACGAACTGGGGCTGGTCTACATCACCACCGGCAATGCTGCAGGCGACTTCTATGGCGGTACCCGTACCGAACAGGAAGACAAGTTCAGCTCTTCACTGGTGGCCCTGGATGCGCTCACCGGCAAGGTCAAATGGCATTTCCAGACCGTCCATCACGACCTCTGGGACTACGACCTGAGCCCACAACCGGCGCTGATCGATTTCCCCACGAGCAGCGGCCCACGCCCGGCAGTCATTCAAGCCACCAAATCAGGCCAGTTGTTCGTCCTCGACCGCGCCACCGGCGAACCGCTGGTCGATGTCGTGCAGGCTGCCGTCCCGCAAGGCACGGCCCCTGGGGACTACACCGCGGCCACGCAGCCGCTGTCACCGGGCATGCCGAGCACCATGGGCCGCCCATCGAAAACCCCGGAAGTGCTGAACGAAACCAATGCCTGGGGCCTGACGCCGTTCGATCAGTTGCAATGCCGCATCGAGTTTCGCCAGGCGCGTTACGAAGGGATCTTTACGCCACCGGTGGTCGGCCAGCAAAGCCTGATCTTCCCCGGCCATCACGGCGGCCTGAACTGGGGCGGGGTGATGGTGGACCTGCAACGAGGCCTGCTGATCATCAACAACCAGCGGCTGCCGTACATGCAGGGGCTGGTTCCACGGGAGCAGCTCGATGCGATCAATGCCAAGTCGTTCCAGGAGTCGCCGGGCAATAACCAGGGGTTCCGCGTCCAGGCCGGTCTGCCGTTCGGGGCAATCAAGGACCCATGGATGTCAGCGCTGGAACAGCCGTGCATCGCACCACCCTGGGGGTTCATCTCCGCTATCGACCTGCGCACACGTGAAGTGCGCTGGAGCCGCCCGTTCGGCACCGGCTATGACAGTGGGCCCTTGGGCATCGCCTCGAAACTGCGCTTCGAAATCGGCACTCCGAGCGACGCCACTGGCGTGGCTACAGCAGGAGGCGTGACCTTCATTGGCGCTGCCATCGACCGTTTCATGCGCGCCTACAACAGCGAAAGTGGTGAATTGCTGTGGGAGGAGCGCCTACCGGCCGGCAACCAGGCTTCGCCCCTGACCTACATGAGCGAAGGGCGGCAGTACGTTGTTGCCGTGGTCGGCGGGCATGACCGGATTCCGACCAAGCTGGGTGACAGCATCATTGCCTGGGCGCTGCCGGAGAAATAGCGCGCCCGCTGCGTAAAGGCGCTGCTCGGCACTGAAAGCCAGGCGCTGACATACCCGCTATCAACCAATCATCGACAGCCGATGGCGCGCCGTGCGCCGTCGGGTGGCTGCGTGCGCGCCACAAACAGCAACGAGCAACTGCGGTACAGAAGTGCCCGCTTGAATTCATGTCAATCAGACAGGAGTGACAATGTTTGAACTATCCGCTGGCCTATATGTTTTGGTGGGCGTCAGCTTTTTAACTTCTTTGATGACTGCCGCTATCGGCGTAGGCGGCGGGATTGGCCTATTGGCAGTCATGCCGCAGTTCCTGCCCATTTCTGCCGTTGTGCCGGTGCATGGCCTGATTCAGATGGTCAGCAACGGCAGCCGCTTCGCCTTCGATTACAAGCACGCAAAAATCGAGATTCTCCCGCGTTATGTCATCGGCTGCCTTTCAGGGGCAGCCATCGGTTACTTCTTCATTGGGCATTTCCCGGAAAAGTACCTGTCGTTGATTCTCGGCATCTTCATCCTGGCGATTACCTGGACCAAGCTGGTCGCCTCGCTCGGCTTTGTCCTGAAAAACTTTGCCATCGTTGGCTTCCTGCAAACGTTTCTATCACTGTTCGTTGCCGTCACCGGGCTTATTTCCCAGCCGATCCTGATGAGGATGAACATCAACAAGGATCAGGTCATCGTCACCCACGCCATGCAGATGAGTGTATTGCACGGCCTGAAAGTAGCTGCCTTTGTCTTTGCCGGCTTTGCCTTCATGGACTATGCCCAGTTGATCATCATCATGATCACCGCCTCCACCGCCGGTTCCTACCTGGGCGGCTTTCTTCGAAATCGAATATCGCAACGTGTTGGCGCCATCCTGCTTAAAGCCGGGGTGACGTTCTTCGGTTTGAAAATGATTGTGGACCACTTTATTCAAAACGTCTGAGCTTCATCCATTCAAACAAGGAGTTTGAAATGATCGCGCGTAAAAAGTTTGATTCCAAGGACACCCAGGGGATCTCGACTTTTCTTCATGAACATGGATATTGCGTAATCAACCCCGAGGACGATTCGCTCGAGGCCTTTCGCGCGGTGGCAGGCCGGTTCGGCCTGATCCAGTTCCATACCAAATCCGACAAGACTGGCGTGGTCGGCGGCGGCGATCCGATCAACAAGGACTGGCAAGCGTTCAGGGACGACTACCACGGCGAACTGTCGAGCGACTTCTATCCCCATACGGATGGCTCGTTCCTCAATGGCATGGCGTATATCGATGGGGTTGCCAGGAAGATTACCCCGCCCAAATACGTCATTCTGCAGTGCGTTTCCAAACCGCAGTTTGGCGGCGACAATTTCCTGGTGGATGGGCAGCGCATTTATAATGACCTGCTGGTGAATCATCCCGACATCCTGAAGATCCTGATGACCAGTGGCAGTGTCACGTACTGCCGTGATGACCTGCTGTCGATCGATTGTTCTGTCTTCGAAAAGGTCAACGAGAACAAACTGCGTATTCGCTACCGGTATGACAGCACTGCGTTCAGTCCGGAATGGGCCAGTTCCGCCTTCCAATATATCCAGGATAAATATTCAACCAACCCGGACTACATCACCAACATTAGCCTGGAACCCGGCGAAATCCTGGTCATGGACAACTTGCGAGTATTGCATGCACGCCACCAGTTCACTGACGGCAACATGAAAAGAAAAGTCCGTCGGCTGTGGATTGCCGATGACACCAGCATGGTATTCAAGAATATTCTCAACCAGTCGCCGGTGCGCAGGGCCATGTTGCCGTTCCAGAAATACAATATTGCCGCCGCCGAGAACGCGCCTGCCTTCATCGATTACAGTTGCGGGATTCGGTTTCAGTCGGACATGTTCCTGACCCCGCCCTGTGCCGAACTTGAACAATGGCCGGCCAGCAGTGCCAATCGCCAATAACCCTTTCCCCGCACTACTGTAACTGCCCGATAACGCGTGCCTTCACAGTGCCTGCCTGATGGCGGATGCTGTGCTCGTCTGCATGCGTACACAGGTGGTTGCCTTTCATCGCAGGGATCCGTCCGCTTCTCCAGCGGCGAGCAAATCCCGGTCCGCTCCCACAGGCTTTACACTGTTCGAAGAATGTGCAATGCCTGTGGGGGCGGGCTTGCCCGCGAAGTGGCCTGCACAGTTTTCACCTGCGCCCCACCCGCAAAATGCTTGCTCAACCCGCATACCACGCTAACATCAAACCTCTGGAAGATTGATACAGCGCATTCAAGTTGCGGGGTCAGGCAACCGATACACTACTAATGGTCGGCCGATAGTGTATCGTCATCGTTGATGGCAAAATGATGCCATGCGTATGGATTAAGGAAACCCCATTGAAGCTGGAATTGCGGAACAGCTTGTCGGTCAAGTTGCTCAGGGTCGTGCTGCTGTCGGCGCTGGCGGTCGGTGTCGTGCTCAGCTGTGCGCAAATCGTCTACGACACCTACAAGACCCGCCAGGCCGTGAACAACGATGCCCAGCGCATCCTCGACATGTTCCGCGACCCCTCGACCCAGGCGGTATATAGCCTGGACCGCGAAATGGGCATGCAGGTGATGGAAGGCCTGTTCCAGGACGAATCGGTACGCATGGCGTCCATCGGCCATCCCAACGAAACCATGCTGGCAGAAAAGTCCCGCCCGCTGCAGGACACGCCCATGCGCTGGCTGACCGACCTTATCCTCGGCCAGGAACGTACCTACACCACGCAACTGGTCGGCCGCGGCCCCTACAGCGAATACTATGGCGACCTGAGCATCACCCTCGACACCTCGTCCTACGGCGAAGACTTTCTGATCAACGCCGTGATCATCTTCATTTCCGGTGTGCTGCGGGCCCTGGCCATGGGCCTGGTGCTGTACCTGGTCTACCACTGGCTGCTGACCAAACCGCTGTCGAAGATCATCGAGCACCTTACCCAGATCAACCCCGACCGCCCCAGCCAGCACCAACTGCCGCTGCTAAAGGGCCACGAGAAGAACGAACTGGGCTTGTGGGTAAACACCGCCAACCAGTTGCTGGCCTCGATCGAGCGCAATACCCACCTGCGCCATGAAGCGGAAAACAGCCTGCAACGCATGGCGCAGTACGACTTCCTCACAGGCCTGCCCAACCGCCAGCAGTTGCAGCAGCAACTGGACAAGATCCTCGTCGACGGCGGCCGCCTGCAACACCGTGTGGCGGTGCTATGCGTAGGCCTGGACGACTTCAAGGGCATCAACGAGCAGTTCAGCTACCAGGTCGGCGACCAGCTGCTGCTGGCCTTGGCCGACCGTCTGCGCGCCCACAGCGGCCGCCTGGGCGCCCTGGCACGGTTGGGCGGTGACCAGTTCGCCCTGGTACAGGCCAATATCGAGCAGCCCTACGAGGCGGCCGAGCTGGCACAGAGTATCCTCGACGACCTGGAAGTGCCGTTCGACCTCGACCACCACCAGCAGATCCGCCTACGCGCCACCATCGGCATCACCCTGTTCCCGGAAGACGGCGACAGCACCGAGAAGCTGCTGCAGAAAGCCGAACAGACCATGACCCTGGCCAAGGCCCGTTCGCGCAACCGCTACCAGTTCTACATCGCCAGCGTCGACAGCGAGATGCGCCGCCGTCGCGAGCTGGAAAAGGACCTGCGCGAAGCCCAGGCGCGCAACCAGCTGTACCTGGTGTACCAGCCACAGATCAGCTACCGCGACCACAGCGTGGTCGGTGTCGAGGCACTGCTGCGCTGGCAGCACCCGGAGCTGGGCATGGTGCCGCCAGATCAGTTCATCCCCCTCGCCGAACAGAACGGCAGCATCATCAGCATCGGCGAGTGGGTGCTCGACCAGGCCTGCCGGCAGCTGCGCGAATGGCACGACATGGGCTTCAGCGACCTGCGCATGGCGGTCAATCTGTCCACCGTACAGCTGCACCACAACGAACTGCCGCGGGTGGTCAACAACCTGCTGCAGGCCTACCGCCTGCCGCCACGCAGCCTGGAGCTGGAAGTCACCGAGACCGGCCTGATGGAAGACATCAGCACCGCCGCCCAGCACCTGCTGAGCCTGCGCCGCTCCGGAGCACTGATTGCCATCGACGACTTCGGCACCGGCTACTCGTCGCTCAGCTACCTGAAATCGCTGCCGCTGGACAAGATCAAGATCGACAAGAGCTTCGTCCAGGACCTGCTGGACGACGATGATGACGCCACCATCGTTCGCGCCATCATCCAGCTGGGCAAGAGCCTGGGGATGCAGGTGATCGCTGAAGGCGTGGAAACCGCCGAACAGGAAACCTACATCGTCGCCCAGGGCTGCCACGAAGGCCAGGGCTACCACTACAGCAAGCCGCTGTCGGCCCGTGAGCTGACCAACTTCCTCAAGCAGGCGCAGCGCAACCAGGTTTCGATGTTCTGAGCCGCCTGCCCGGTTACAGGCCGTGACCGGCATTTACCCGAATTGCACGCCCGCCCCTTTACAGCAAATGCAAATCTTTCGCATGATGTTGTGGTTTCGCGTGCCACGGCGCACGGTCCACCCCTTGGTCCAACCACACGATGCAGGAAAACCAATAATGATTCGAATGCCTCTGGCCTCCGCCAGTCTGCTGGCCATTGCCATCGCTCTCGCCGGTTGCGGTGAAGGCAAGGACGACAAGGCCGCCGCGCCGCAAGCCCAGGCACCTGCTGCCGCCAGCACCACCGCTGCAGCGCCCGGGGCTGTCGACGAAGCTGCCGGCAAAGCCGTGGTCAAGCACTACGCCGAGCTGGTCTACACCGTCTACAGCGACTCGCTGAGCACCGCCAAGGCCCTGCAGACCGCGGTCGACGCATTCCTGGCCAAGCCCAACGACGAAACCCTGAAGGCCGCCAAGGAAGCCTGGTTCGCCTCGCGCGTTCCGTACCTGCAGACCGAAGCCTTCCGCTTTGGCAACACCATCATCGACGACTGGGAAGGCCAGGTGAACGCCTGGCCGCTGGACGAAGGCCTGATCGACTACGTCGACAAGAGCTACGAGCACGCTCTGGGCAACCCGGCGGCCAGCGCCAACATCATCGCCAACACCGAGATCCAGGTGGGCGAAGAGAAGGTCGATGTCAAGGACATCACCCCCGAGAAGCTGGCCAGCCTGAACGAACTGGGCGGCTCCGAAGCCAACGTTGCCACCGGCTACCACGCCATCGAGTTCCTGCTCTGGGGCCAGGACCTGAACGGCACCGGCCCGGGCGCTGGCAACCGCCCTGCGTCGGACTACCTGGAAGGCAAGGGCGCCACCGGCGGCCACAACGACCGCCGCCGTGCCTACCTGAAAGCAGCCACCGACCTGCTGGTCAAGGACCTCGAAGAGATGGTCGGCAACTGGGCACCCAACGTGGCAGACAACTACCGAGCCAAGCTGGAAGCCGAGCCGGTCAACGACGGCCTGCGCAAGATGCTGTTCGGCATGGGCAGCCTGTCGCTGGGCGAACTGGCTGGCGAGCGCATGAAGGTTTCGCTGGAAGCCAACTCGCCGGAAGACGAGCAGGACTGCTTCAGCGACAACACCCACTACTCGCACTTCTACGACGCCAAGGGTATCCGCAACGTCTACCTGGGCGAGTACACCCGCCCGGATGGCACCAAGGTGACCGGCCCGAGCCTGTCGTCACTGGTGGCCAAGGTCGACCCGGCCGCCGACGCCACCCTCAAGGCCGACCTCGAAGCCACCGAGGCCAAGATCCAGGTGATCGTCGACCACGCCCTCAAGGGCGAGCACTACGATCAGCTGATCGCGGCCGACAACGCTGCCGGCAACCAGATCGTACGCGACGCCATTGCCGCCCTGGTCAAGCAGACCGGTGCGATCGAGCAGGCCGCGGGCAAGCTGGGTATTGCCAACCTGAACCCGGATACCGCGGATCACGAGTTCTGATCCTGCTGTAGTGGTTCTGAAAAAGGCGGCCTTCGGGTCGCCTTTTTTGCTTGCCGGCGATTGGGCCCGACCAGGCCCCCACAAACCATGGCCAACTGACACCGATTTCATCCAGCAATTGCAAATTGCTCTTATTCAAACTCCCCCACCCTGCTAAGCTTGCACGCCGGTTTTTCGCTCACGCCCAGGATTCTCGATGTCCTTGTCGCTGTCCCGACTCTCCCCCCTGCTGCTGGCCTTTGCCCTCGCCGCCTGTGACGACGCCCCGCGTTTCACCCAGGCCGAGCCCGGCGAAGCGCTGTCGGGCGGCAACGCCACCGTGCAGCGCACTGACCGCAATGCCTATTCCCTGCCCTCGGCCAACCTCTCGCCCGAGCGGCGCCTGGACTTCGCCGTCGGCAACAGTTTCTTCCGCAACCCCTGGGTAATCGCCCCGTCCACCACCACCGCACGTGACGGCCTGGGCCCGCTGTTCAACACCAATGCCTGCCAGAACTGCCACGTACGTGACGGCCGCGGCCACCCGCCAGAACCGGGCGACAGCAATGCCGTATCGATGCTGGTACGCCTGTCGATCCCCGACCAGCCCTACCTGGCCAAGGTGGTGGAGCGCCTCGGCGTGGTGCCGGAACCGGTCTATGGCACCCAGCTGCAGGACATGGCCATCCCGGGCGTGACGCCAGAAGGCAAGGTGCGGGTGAGCTATACCAGCGAAACGGTGTCGTTCAAGGACGGCCACCAGGTCGAACTGCGCAAGCCGGCCCTGCAGATCACCCAGCTTGGCTATGGCGTGATGCACCCCGACACGCGCTTTTCGGCGCGGGTGGCGCCGCCAATGATCGGCCTGGGCCTGCTCGAAGCCATCCCCGAAGCCGACCTGCTGGCCAACGAAGACCCCGACGACCGTAACCGCGACGGCATCCGCGGCCGGGCCAACCGGGTGTGGGACGACGCCCAGGGCAAGACCGTGGTCGGCCGCTTCGGCTGGAAGGCCGGGCAGCCCAACGTCAACCAGCAGAACGTGCACGCCTTTGCCGGCGACATGGGCCTGACCACCACCCTGCTGCCCAACGACGACTGCACCGCGGCGCAGGCCGACTGCCTGGCCGCGCCCAACGGCAACGGTGCCGGTGACGAGAAGGAAGTCAGCGACAACATCCTGCGCCTGGTCACCTTCTACACCCGCAACCTGGCCGTGCCGGCCCGCCGCGATGTGGGCTCGCCGCAGGTGCTGGCGGGCAAGAACCTGTTCTACCAGGCCGGCTGCCAGGGCTGCCATACGCCGCAGTTCACCACCGCCGCCAATGCCGCCGAGCCGGAGCTGGCCAACCAGCTGATCCGCCCCTACAGCGACCTGCTGTTGCATGACATGGGCCCGGGCCTGGCCGACGAGCGCACCGAGTTCGCCGCCAACGGCCAGGACTGGCGCACCCCGCCACTGTGGGGCATCGGCCTGAGCGAAACGGTCAGTGGGCACAGCCAGTTCCTGCACGACGGCCGCGCCCGCAACCTGCTCGAAGCCGTGCTCTGGCACGGAGGAGAGGCCGAGGCGGCACGCAATTTCGTACTCACTTTCAATGCCGGGCAGCGTGCCGCGTTGCTGGCGTTCCTGAACTCACTTTAAAAAGCGCATAGGAGCCGGGCATGTTCCGACCCAAACTGTTGTTCACCAGCCTCGCCGCACTCGCCCTCGGCGCCTGCTCGCCGCAGGACCCGCAAGCCGTGACCTCCGCTGCCATCGCCAAGCAGGTGATCCTGCCTACCTACAGCCGCTGGGTCGAAGCCGACCGCACGTTGGCCGCCAGCGCCCTGGCCTACTGCGAAGGCAAGGAAACCCTGGACAAGGCCCGTACCGACTTCCTCAACGCGCAAAAGGCCTGGGCCGAGCTGCAACCGCTGCTGGTCGGCCCGCTGGCCGAAGGCAACCGTGCCTGGCAGGTACAGTTCTGGCCCGACAAGAAGAACCTGGTCGGCCGCCAGGTCGAGCAGCTGGTCAACGCCGACCAGCCGGTCGATGCCGCGGCCCTGGGCAAGGCCAGCGTGGTGGTACGTGGCCTGTCGGCCTACGAGTACATCCTCTTCGACAGCAAGCCGGATATCGCCACTGCCGAGCAGAAAGCCCGCTACTGCCCGTTGCTGGTGGCCATCGCTGAACACCAGAAAGCCCTGGCCGAAGAGATCCTCAAGGGCTGGAACAGCACCGACGGCATGCTCTCGCAGATGACCAAGTTCCCCAACCAGCGCTACGCCGATTCCCACGAGGCCATCGCCGACCTGCTGCGCGCCCAGGTCACCGCCCTGGACAGCCTGAAGAAAAAGCTCGGTGCACCGATGGGCCGCCAGAGCAAGGGTATCCCGCAGCCACTGCAGGCCGAAGCCTGGCGCAGCCACAGCTCGCTCAAGAGCCTGGAGGCCAGCCTCAAGGCCGCCGAAGCGGTCTGGGTCGGGGTCGACAACCGAGGCCTGCGCGGCTTGCTGTCCAGCGATCAGAAAGCCCTGGCGGACAAGATCGACGCCGCCTACGCTGCCTCGCTCAAACTGCTGGCCGACAACCAGAAGACCTTGGGCGAGCTGCTGGCCGACGACGCCGGCCAGCAAACCCTGAACCAGATCTACGACAGCCTCAACGCCGTCCACCGCCTGCACGAAGGCGACCTGGCCAAGGCGTTGAACATCCAGCTGGGCTTCAATGCCAACGACGGTGACTGATCATGCTGCGACGCCAGGCCCTCAAACTCGGTAGCGTATTGCTCAGCGCCCTCACCCTGGGCGGCTGGAGCCTGTTCCGCAACAAAGGCAGCGAGCCCCTGCTGCTGTCGGCGCGTGACGACGGCGACGGCAAGCACTATGCGGTCGGGTTCCGCCTGGACGGCACCCCGGTGTTCAGCACCCAGGTCGCCCAACGTTGCCATGCCATCATCCATCACCCGCAACTACCGATCGCCCTGTTCGTCGCCCGCCGGCCCGGCACCGAAAGCTACCTGGTCGACCTGCGCGACGGGCGCCTGCTGCAGACCGTCACCTCGCAGCCGAACCGGCACTTCTACGGCCACGCGGTCATCCACAAAGGTGGCGAATGGCTGTATGCCACCGAGAACGACACCACCGACCCGGGGCGTGGCGTACTCGGTGTATACCGCTTCGAGGGCGAGCGCCTGGTGCATAGCGGCGAGATTCCGACCCACGGCATCGGCCCGCACGAAGTGGCCTGGCTGCCGGACGGCGAGACGCTGATCGTGGCCAATGGTGGTATCCGCACCGAAGCCGAAAGCCGGGTGGAGATGAACCTCGACGCCATGGAACCGAGCCTGGTGCTGATGCAGCGCGACGGTACCCTGCTGAGCAAGGAAACCCTGGCCCAGCAGATGAACAGCGTGCGCCACCTGGCGGTGGGCAGCGATGGCACGATCGCCGCCTGCCAACAGTTCATGGGCGATGCCGATGAAACCGCCGAACTGCTGGCAATCAAGCGCCCGGGCGAGCCGTTCAAGGCCTTCCCGGTGCCGGAGCGGCAGTTGCAGGCCATGGCCCAGTACACCGCCAGCGTGGCTATCCACAGTGAGCTGCGGCTGGTAGCGCTGACCGCGCCACGGGCCAATCGCCTGTTCATCTGGGACCTGGACAGTGGCGCGGTACGGCTGGATGCGCCAATGCCCGATTGTGCGGGGGTGGGCGCGGTGCAGGACGGTTTTGTCGTCACCTCCGGGCAGGGCCGTTGCCGGTTCTATGATTGCCGCAAGGCCGAGCTGGTCGGGCAGCCGATGAACCTGCCGTCCGGTTTCTGGGACAACCACCTGCATCTCGTCTGATTTTCGGGTTGGCTGTACTGGCCCCTTCGCGGCTAAAGCCGCTCCCACAGGAACAGCGCAACCCACTGACTGCGCGGTCCCTGTGGGAGCGGCTTTAGCCGCGAAGGGGCCCTCACAGGCATTTATCCCTCCATCCAACAAAAAACAGTCAATACTTCCCCCATTCACACGTGGGCAGGATCGCCCGTTGTCGTGTCCAAGCGAATAACAACCGCATCCAAGGAACCGGACCTATGCTGCGCCGCCGCATGCTCATCATGTTGGCCGTGGTTCTGCTGATCGTGCTGGCCCTGGGGGGCTACAAAGCCTTTTCGATCTACCAGCAGATCCAGATCTTCACTGCCCCCAAGCCGCCCATCACCGTGGCGGCCGCCTTGGCCGAACAGCGCCCGTGGCAAGAGCGCCTGCCCGCCGTCGGCAGCCTCAAGGCGCTACAGGGCGTGGAGCTGAGCCTGGAGGTGGAAGGCATCGTCAAAGCCCTGCACTTCGACTCGGGCCAGCAGGTAAAGGCCGGGCAGCTGCTGCTGCAGCTCAATGACGACCAGGAAACCGCCCTGCTCGGCACCGCCCAGGCCGACCTGGGCCTGGCCAAGGTCGATTTCGGCCGTGGCAGCCAGCTGGTCGGCGACTCGGCCATCTCCCGCGGCGAGTTTGACCGCCTCACCGCCCAATACCGACGGAACCAGGCGGTGGTCGACCAGCTCAAGGCATCGAAGACCAAGAAAAGCATCAGCGCCCCGTTCAGCGGCACCATCGGTATTCGCCAGGTGGACGTTGGCGACTACCTGGCCGCCGGCACGGTGATCGCCACCCTGCAGGACACATCCAGCCTCTACGTCGACTTCAACGTACCGGAACAGGCTCTACCACACCTCAGCCTGGGCCAGCAGGTACTGGTGCAGGTGGCCGCCTACCCGGGCCAGACCTTCCCCGCCAGCCTCAGCGCCATCAACCCCAAGGTCGAGGAAACCACGCGCAACCTGCTGGTGCGCGCAACCATGGCCAACCCGGACGGCAAGCTGCTGCCGGGCATGTTCGCCAGCCTGCTGATTCTGCTGCCCAACCCGCAGCCACAGGTGGTAGTGCCGGAAAGCGCCATCACCTACACCCTGTATGGCAACTCGGTGTACGTCGCCACGCCGAAGAAGGACAAGGACGGCAAGCCGGAAAACGACGACAAGGGCCAGCCGCAGCTCACCGCCGAGCAGCGCACGGTGCAGACCGGCGAGCGCCGTGACGGCGTGGTGGTGGTCAGCAAGGGCCTGCAGGCGGGGGAACAGGTGGTCACCGCCGGCCAACTGAAGCTCACCCCCGGCGCCGCAATCCGCATTGGCCAGGACAAAGCCCTCAAGCCCGCACAGGGCGCGCCGGGCAAGGACTGACAGGAGGCTGGCATGGCGTTCACCGACCCGTTCATCCGCCGCCCGGTGCTGGCCAGCGTGGTCAGCCTGCTGATCCTGCTGCTGGGCTTCCAGGCCTGGAACAAGCTGCAGATCCGCCAGTACCCGCAAATGGAAAACGCCCTGATCACGGTGACCACTGCCTACCCCGGTGCCAACGCCGAGACCATCCAGGGCTATATCACCCAGCCGCTGCAGCAAAGCCTGGCCAGCGCCGAAGGCATCGACTACATGACCTCGGTGAGCCGGCAGAACTTCTCGATCATTTCCATCTACGCACGTATCGGCGCTGACAGCGACCGGTTGTTCACCGAGCTGCTGGCCAAGGCCAACGAAGTGCGCAACAAGCTGCCCCAGGACTCGGAAGACCCGGTACTGAGCAAGGAAGCCGCCGATGCCTCGGCGCTGATGTACATCAGTTTCTACAGCAAGGAGATGAGCAACCCGCAAATCACCGACTACCTGTCGCGGGTGATCCAGCCCAAGCTGGCCACCCTGCCGGGCATGGCCGAAGCGGAGATCCTCGGCAACCAGGTGTTCGCCATGCGCATCTGGATCGACCCGGTGAAACTGGCAGGCTTCGGCCTGTCGGCCACCGACGTGACCAATGCCGTACGCCGCTACAACTTCCTCTCCGCGGCCGGTGAGGTAAAGGGCGAATACGTGGTCACCAGCATCAACGCCAGCACCGAACTGAAGTCGGCCGAGGCGTTCGCCGCGCTACCGGTCAAGACCAGTGGCGACAGCCGCGTGTTGCTGGGCGATGTGGCGCGGGTCGAGATGGGTGCGGAAAACTACGACACGGTCAGCTCGTTCGACGGCACCCCATCGGTGTACATCGGCATCAAGGCTACACCGGCCGCCAACCCGCTGGACGTCATCAAGGAAGTCCGGCGTATCATGCCCGAGCTGGAAAGCCAGCTGCCCTCGGCGCTGAAGGTATCGATCGCCTACGACGCCACGCTGTTCATCCAGGCCTCCATCGACGAAGTGATCAAGACCCTCGGCGAAGCGGTACTGATCGTCATCGTGGTGGTGTTCCTGTTCCTCGGTGCCCTGCGCTCGGTGCTGATCCCGGTGGTGACCATCCCGCTGTCGATGATCGGCGTGCTGTTCTTCATGCAGATGATGGGCTACTCGCTCAACCTGCTGACCCTGCTGGCCATGGTGCTGGCCATCGGCCTGGTGGTGGATGATGCGATTGTCGTGGTGGAGAACATCCACCGGCACATGGAAGAAGGCAAATCGCCGTTCGACGCCGCCCTTGAGGGCGCCCGCGAAATCGCCATGCCGGTGGTGTCCATGACCATTACCCTGGCGGCAGTATATGCGCCGATCGGCTTCCTTACCGGGCTCACCGGCGCACTGTTCAAGGAGTTTGCCCTGACCTTGGCCGGTGCAGTGATCATCTCCGGCATCGTTGCCCTCACCCTGTCGCCGATGATGTGTGCCCTGCTGCTGCGCCAGGAGCAGAACCCCAGCGGCCTGGCCCATCGCCTGGACGTGCTGTTCGAACGCCTGAAGGTGCGCTACCAGCGCCTGCTGCACGCTACCCTCGACAGCCGGCCGGTGGTGCTGGTGTTCGCCGTGATCATCCTGTGCCTGATCCCGGTGCTGCTGAAGTTCACCCAGAACGAACTGGCGCCCAACGAGGACCAGGGGGTGATCTTCATGATGAGCAGCTCGCCGCAGCCGGCCAACCTTGATTACCTCAACGCCTACACCGACCAATTCACTCCGCTGTTCAAGGCTTTCCCGGAGTATTACTCGTCATTCCAGATCAACGGCTTCAATGGCGTGCAGACCGGCATCGGCGGCTTCCTGCTCAAGCCCTGGAACGAGCGCGAGCGCACGCAGATGGAACTGCTGCCGCTGGTGCAGAGCAAGCTTGAGGAAATCAGCGGCCTGCAGATCTTCGGCTTCAACCTGCCGTCGCTGCCCGGCACCGGCGAGGGCCTGCCATTCCAGTTCGTGATCAACAGCGCTGGCGACTACCCGGCACTGCTGGATGTGGCTCAGCGCATCAAGGCCCGCGCCCAGGAGTCCGGCAAGTTCGCCTTCCTCGACATCGACCTGGCCTTCGACAAACCCGAGGTGGTGGTGGACATCGACCGGGCCAAGGCGGCGCAGATGGGGGTGTCGATGGACACCTTGGGCGGCACCCTGGCGACCTTGCTGGGCGAAGCGGAAATCAACCGTTTCACCCTCGAAGGCCGCAGTTACAAGGTGATTGCCCAGGTCGAGCGGCCGTACCGCGATAACCCCGGCTGGCTGAACAACTACTACGTGAAGAACGACCAGGGCCAGTTGCTGCCGCTATCGACCCTGATCACCCTCACCGACCGCGCCCGCCCGCGCCAGCTCAACCAGTTCCAGCAGCTGAATTCGGCGATCATCCAGGGCGTGCCCATGGTCAGCCTGGGCGAGGCACTGCAGACCGTGCAGGGCATCGCCCGCGAAGAGGCTCCGGAAGGCTTCGCCTTCGACTATGCCGGCGTGGCCCGCCAGTACGTGCAGGAAGGCAGTGCGCTGTGGGTGACCTTCGGCCTGGCGTTGGCAATCATCTTCCTGGTGCTGGCGGCGCAATTTGAAAGCTTCCGCGACCCGCTGGTGATTCTGGTGACCGTGCCGTTGTCGATCTGTGGCGCGCTGCTGCCGCTGTTCCTCGGCGTATCGAGCATGAACATCTACACCCAGGTCGGGCTGGTGACGCTGATCGGGCTGATCAGCAAGCACGGCATCCTGATTGTCGAGTTTGCCAACCAGTTGCGTGAGGAACGCGGCCTGAGCGTGCGCGAAGCGATCGAGGAAGCCGCGGCGATTCGCCTGCGACCAGTGCTGATGACCACGGCGGCGATGGTGTTCGGCATGGTGCCGCTGATCCTGGCGACCGGGGCGGGGGCGGTCAGCCGTTTTGACATCGGCACGGTGATTGCCACCGGGATGTCGATTGGCACGCTGTTCACCCTGTTTGTGTTGCCTTGTATCTACACCTTGCTGGCGCACAAAGAGGTGGCCAGACAGACATCGGTTGCCTGAACCGGCCTCTTCGCGGGTAAACCCGCTCCCACAGGTACGGCACCGGTATCCGAAATTGGTGCAGTACCTGTGGGAGCGGGTTTACCCGCGAAGAGGCCGGCAATGCAGAAGCAAAAATGCCAGAGGCCCCGCAATCGCGAGGCCTCTGGCATCCATCTACACCGGGTTCAACCGAACGGCCGCAACCCCTGGCGCATGCCGAACAGGAATAGCAGCAGGTCCTGATCCGGCGCGACCTCGGCCTGTTGCTGCGGTTTCACTTCCCGCGGCAACGCGCACTGGTCAGCCGTCTCGGCCTTGCTGAACACTGTCGGCCTCGGCTCTTCCCAGGCGGCCACCGCCACGGTGGTCACCGCCAGGCCAGCTACCAGGAACAAAGCTCGAGCTATTTCTAGTTTCATTGCCCTAACCCTTTGACAGCGCTGCCAAACGCCATCTGGTAAAAGTAGAGCAGGGTTTGCCATTCTGCGTCATTGATCGACGAATGGCGGCGCAGCTGGCGCAGGTCATTGCCCGCCGCGCGCTGGCAGCTGATACGTCGCCGACACTTTTCCAGGTCCAGCAGCGCGACTTCGACCCGAGCCTGCTCACCCTCGCCAATTACCTTGATGAACACGTGCTTGCCATACAGGCAGCCGTGCTGCCAGTGCCCCAGGTGCATCCGCGCCAGGTTGTCCGCCAGGTCCTTGAGCATGCGCTCATGCACCACCTGCGGGTAACGCTCGCGGGCACCTTCGGCATGCCAGGTGTCGAGCTCGACGAAACCGTCGAGTGCTTCGCTCACCAGCAGCGCACGCCACTGGTGGTCGGCATCACGCTCGGCGCCACAGAAGACGATGCGCGGTACGCGCACGCCCAGTTGCTCGAAGCTGTTCAGCGCATCGAGTTCACGCAATACGGTTGGCCGACCGAAAGGGTGCAGCAGGCTCCGGTAGATATGCCCGACCTGGCGCTTGGCATACAGCAGCTTGCCATTGCCATCGTTGAGGCGTTGCACACCACTCTCGCCACCACGGCGCTGGTTAGGCTCCTCGACCCACTCGCCCTGCTGGCGCCAGTAAAAATCGAACCGCGACTCCCCTTTCTGGGCTACAGCCATCAAACACTACCCCTTACGCAATACATAGACCCGCCACATGGCATAGAACGGCAGGAAGTCGAGGCGTTCCTGGATTCTGAAGCCGGCGGCTCGGAATTCTTCTTCGACCGTTTCGGCCGGTAACACAAATCGGTTCTGGTAATTGTCCTGGTCGCCCTTCCTGGCGCTGCGACGCTGTTCCAGCTTCTTCCGGCGCCAGGCTTTGAAATTACCGTCCACCCACAATGACAGGATCACACTATCACGGCTAACCCGTTGAAATTCCGAAAGAATGGTTTTTCTGTGGGCCGCTTCGCCAATGTGGTGGAACAGGCGCATGCAGAAAATGCTGTCCACCGAGTTGTCTGGCAAGTCGATGGCAAACGCCGATGTCTGCAAAGGACGTACCCGCGCCACCACCTCTGGCGGTTGCGCGGTACAGGCTGTCTCGATCATCGCTTCGGAGTTGTCGGCGCCGATGATCACCCGGTTGGGCTTTTCTGCCAGCAACGGCCAGAAGCGGCCGGCACCGCATGGCAGGTCGAGGACCAGGCCAGGCTCACCCGCCAATGCCAGGGCGCGACGCGCCAGCTGCTCATCTCGCTTGTGGGAAAGGCGACGCGCCAGGCCATCCTGGTGCTTGAGAAAGTACTCGCGCGCATGTTCTTTGTCGTACTTCTCGGAAAATTCAAGCTTGATGGGGCTACGCATTGGGCATCTCCTGACTCCATTCCGCCCACATTAGGTAAGCGAGCGTAGGAATCAGGTCATGCCGATGTGAAAAAAATGTTGAGCCCCGCATGACCTGTTACGACAAATTACTAGACCAAAGCCTCCGGGTTGCCCTTGGCCGCAGTATTGCTCAGGTCCACCCTGAAACGGCAGCCGTGCGGCAAGGTCGATGTCAGGGTGACACGCCAGCCCTGGTCGTCACAGATCCGCTGCACCAGCGACAGGCCCAGGCCCAGGCCCTCGCCGCGCCGCTCATCGCCGCGCACGAACGGCCGGAACATCGCCTCGCGCTGTTCTTCCGGGATACCCACGCCACTGTCCTCTACGCTGAAACCGTTGGCTTCCAGGCTCAGGCGGATGTAGCCGCTGTCGGTGTAATGCGCAGCATTGCGCAGCAAGTTGCCCATCACCGACTGCAGGAAGGTGGCGTTGTACAGCACCGGGCTGGCACTGACGCGGCCATCGAAATACAAGGCCAGGCCTTTCTGCTCGATGGTGTCGCGCCAGACCCCGACGAGTTCGTCGGCCACTTCCCGCAGGGTGGCCCGTGAAGCCACCGCGCCCTCGTCGCGCTGTGCCCGGGCCAGCATCAGAAAGGTCTTGACCAGTTCACGCATTTCTTCCGTGGCACGCGCCACACGTTCCACCTGGCTGCGCGAGCGGGCGTCCAGCGTCGGGTTCTCCATCAGCAGTTCGCACGAAGTGGCCAGCACCATCAAGGGCGTGCGCAGTTCGTGGCTGACGTCGCTGGTGAACAACCGTTCGCGGGTCAGCGCATCGCGCAGGCGGCCCAAGGTATCGTCGAAGGCTACCGCCAGCTGGCCGACTTCGTCCGCGGCATAGTCCGGCGCCAGCGGCGGGGCCAGGCCCAGCAACTGGTCGCGGTGACGAACCTGGCGCGCCAGGCGGATCACCGGCGCCATCACCCGACGCGCCACCAACCAGCCGAGGATGACCGCCAGCACCAGGCTGAGCACGAAGCCCACTACCACTACCGCAAACAGCACGCGCTCGCGCTCTTCGAAGTCGCTCTGGTCCTGCAGCAGCACATAACGGCGGCCATCGACGATCTCGACCATGGCGTGGTACGACAGCTGGTCGCGGAATACCTCGTGGAAGCCGCGGTCGAGATGACGCAGGTCCTTGGGCAGCTCGAAGTCGTCACGCCCGCCACTGAAGTAGAACAACTGGTCGGGGCGTGGCCGGTGGCTCCAGTCGCTGACGCTGTCCATGCGCAGCAGGCGCTGCAGGTCACCGCCCAGCACCGAGGAAATCAGCCGCTCTTCGACCAGGTGCACGGTGCCGACAATGCCGAAGGCGAAGGCCCCGGCCACCAACGCGCTCATCAGGGCAAAGGCGATGATGATGCGCTGGGCAAGGCTTTGCTTAAACTCCATCACGGCCCTCGGCGAGGCGATAGCCGACGCCATGGACGGTATGCAGCAGCGGTTTTTCGAACGGCTTGTCGATCACCTGGCGCAGTTGGTGCACGTGGCTGCGCAGGCTGTCGCTGTCGGGGCAATCATCGCCCCACAGGGCTTCCTCCAGCACTTCGCGGCGCAATACGTGCGGGCTTTTCTGCATCAGCACCGCCAGCAGCTTGAGGCCGACCGGGTTGAGCTTGAGCAGGCGGCCCTGGCGGCTGACTTCAAGGGTGTCGAGGTCATAGCTGAGGTCGGCCACCTGCAGGGTGCGGCGCCCGCCACCCTGGGCTCGGCGCAGCACAGCTTCGATGCGGGCTGCCAGCTCCGACAGGGCGAAGGGCTTGAGCAGGTAGTCGTCGGCACCGGAGCGGAAGCCTTGCAGGCGGTCGTCCAGTTGGTCGCGGGCGGTGAGCATGATCACCGGCGTGTCACGGCGGGCGTCTTCGCGCAGGCGCTTGCACAGGGTATAGCCGTCGATGCCGGGCAGCATGATGTCGAGCACGATCAGGTCGTAGTGCTCGGTGGCAGCCAGGTGCAGGCCGGACAGGCCATCCTGGGCGCAGTCGACGGTGTAGCCTTTCATGCCCAGGTAATCGGCCAGGTTGGCCAGGATATCGCGGTTGTCTTCAACCAAAAGAATGCGCATCGGTTTCTCCTGTGCGGCGCTTCTCGCTGTGGTGCGCGGCAGGCGCAGCTTAAGGCCTATGCCTGCAGGGTGCCAGCCCCAGGGATAATTCACCGCACTTGACGGTTTTTTCACTGATCCTTCACGGACACAGGATAGCGGGCGGTCGACAATGCCCGATCTTTTTCGCGCCCTGGAGCCGTCATGCAGCAACCAACCCGCCCTCGCCCGATCAATTTCTGGCTGTACCTTGGGCTCCCCCTGGCGACCGCGCTGGGCTTGATCCTGCTGGAACTGACCTCGATCGACATGGACATTGCCAACCTGTTCTTCGACCCTGCTGCCGGGCAGTTCATCGGCCGCCACAGTTACTTGCTGGAGAACATCCTGCATGACCGGGTCAAGCAAGTGGTGATCCTGCTGGGCGTGCTGTCGCTACTGACCTTTGCCGCCAGCTTCTTCGTGAAGCGCCTGTTCGGCTGGCGCCGTGAACTGGGCTGCCTGGTGCTGGCACTGGGCCTGTCCACGGCGTTTGTCACGCCGCTGAAAAAGGTCACCCAGGTGCAGTGCCCGTGGAGCCTGACCCAGTTTGGCGGCACCGAGACCTACAGCAAGCTGCTGGAACCGCGACCGGCAACCGAAAAGCCCGGGCTGTGCTGGCCGGGCGGGCATGCGGCGACCGGGTTCTGCCTGTTTGGCTTGTTCTTCATGCTGCGTGACCGCAAGCCGCGGCTGGCGCGGGTGGCATTTGCAGTGGCGCTGATAGCCGGCTCAGTGCTGTCGGTTGGCAGGATGATGCAAGGGGCGCACTTCCTTTCGCATAACGTGTGGACGGCGGTGTTCTGCTGGTTGATCGGGTTGGGGTCGTATTACCTGGTTCTGTATCGTCGGGGAATGGCTGAGGTACCTGCCGCTGAGCGTAGCGTCGCCTGACCCAGGGGCCGCTTTGCGGCCTACTCACAGTTGCAGGTGCAAAACGGCACAGCGCTCCTGGCATTAAGCCTTACCTGACATTTTTACCAGTGTCTTCGACTCAAGTTATCGGCCACACTTTCCAGGCCAGATGAGAAGAGCTTGAAATTCGATGACTACTCGATGCAATTTCTTTTACCTCAGCAGCCAATTAAGTGTAGAGCTGTCCGAAACGCAGTCGCGCTACGCATTTCAAGCAAGTCATCACTTGCTGGCCCAGCTTCATTCAACGGCAAGCAATGCGGCACTGCTCACCACTGACACTCAAAATACAGTGCAGCACTGGCATCTCGCAGGCAGTACGCTGCAATTCGTCCATAGCGTCTATGGACATTGCAGCGATGCCTCAGCAGCATTGCTTTTTCTCAGCTTCAGCGGGCAGCATCTCGACATCCCCACCAATGCCTACCTCTTGGGATCAGGCTATAGGGCTTATAGTCCGACGAAAATGCGGTTTCACTCACCGGATACCTTGAGCCCGTTCGGCGCAGGTGGGCTCAATGCTTACGCTTACTGTGCAGGGGACCCAATCAATGCCTCTGACCCCAGCGGACATTCACGGCTACGAAGGTCCAACTCAGTACCAACCCTGCACGCCCAACCTAAATTGCGAAGACTCTCCATGCCAGAACTACAGGGTGTACCTGCAGGGCTAGAAAAAATTTCGCACCTGCCGCCCATGGACAAGATTCTTTCACATCTGGGTAATAAGGATCTCATAAACCTTTCCCAAACATCCAAAGCGCTCGCGAACACCATCGGCGCCCGCTCTTTGCATAGGGCTAAACAGCTTTCCGATTCAATGGAGATTCTCGCTGCAGCTGAAGGTAATCGGGAGGGTATTCTGCCAAAACATGCTTTAGAAATGGCCGCTGAGCGCTACCCTGATTACAAACCTGGAGCCAAGGATCTCATGAAGGTGTGGCAGACCTCTAGAGAGGCAGACAGTTATCAGGGAACTTCAACCACGACCTCCGTGTTTGTTGGTCCCCGCGGAATCCTCGGCATCCGGCAAGGACATCAAAAGCATTACCTATCGCCCATCTGACTTTGACATTAACCTTGAAAGCAAAAAGCCCCGGCTCTCACGAGCCGGGGCTTTCTGATGGTGCAGGGGGTAAGGCTGGCTTACATCATGCCGCCCATGCCACCCATGCCGCCCATGTCAGGCATGCCAGCAGCTGGCTTGTCTTCCGGCAGGTCGGCAACCATGGCTTCGGTGGTGATCATCAGACCGCCGATCGAAGCAGCAGCTTGCAGCGCCGAACGGGTGACCTTGGCTGGGTCCAGGATGCCCATCTCGATCATGTCGCCGTATTCGCCGGTGGCAGCGTTGTAACCGAAGTTACCCGAACCTTGCTTGACCTTGTCAGCGACAACGCTTGGCTCGTCGCCGGCGTTGGCAGTGATCTGGCGCAGCGGCGCTTCAACGGCGCGACGCAGCAGGGCGATACCGACGTTCTGGTCTTCGTTGTCGCCTTTGAGGTTGGCAATGGCAGCCAGGGAGCGAACCAGGGCCACACCACCGCCAGGCACCACGCCTTCTTCAACGGCTGCACGGGTAGCGTGCAGGGCGTCTTCAACGCGGGCTTTCTTCTCTTTCATTTCAACTTCGGTGCCGGCACCCACCTTGATCACGGCAACACCGCCAGCCAGCTTGGCCAGACGCTCTTGCAGCTTCTCACGGTCGTAGTCCGAGGAAGTCTCTTCGATCTGGGCACGGATCTGCTTGACGCGTGCTTCGATCTCGCCGTCGGCGCCAGCGCCGTCGATGATGGTGGTGTTTTCCTTGGACAGGATGACGCGCTTGGCGTTACCCAGGTGCTCCAGGGTAGCGGTTTCCAGGGACAGGCCGATTTCTTCGGAGATGACCTGGCCGCCAGTCAGGACGGCGATGTCCTGCAGCATGGCCTTGCGACGGTCGCCGAAGCCTGGGGCCTTGACCGCTGCAACCTTGACGATGCCGCGCATGTTGTTGACTACCAGGGTAGCCAGGGCTTCGCCTTCAACGTCTTCGGCAACGATCAGCAGTGGGCGGCCGGCCTTGGCAACGGCTTCCAGAACTGGCAGCAGCTCACGGATGTTGGAGATCTTCTTGTCGACCAGCAGCAGCAGCGGGCCTTCCAGCTCGGCAACCATGGTGTCCGGCTTGTTGACGAAGTACGGCGACAGGTAGCCACGGTCGAACTGCATGCCCTCTACAACGGACAGTTCGTTTTCCAGGCCCGAGCCTTCTTCAACGGTGATCACGCCTTCTTTACCGACTTTTTCCATGGCTTCGGCGATGATCTCACCGATGGAGTTGTCGGAGTTGGCGGAGATGGTACCTACCTGGGCGATGGCCTTGGAGTCGGCGCATGGCTTGGACAGGTTCTTCAGCTCGGCGACAACGGCAGCGGTGGCCTTGTCGATGCCGCGCTTCAGGTCCATCGGGTTCATGCCGGCAGCGACGGCTTTCAGGCCTTCGTTGACGATGGCCTGAGCCAGAACGGTAGCGGTGGTGGTGCCGTCACCGGCAGCGTCGTTGGCCTTGGAAGCAACTTCCTTGACCAGCTGGGCGCCCATGTTTTCGAAAGCGTCTTTCAGCTCGATTTCTTTGGCGACGGATACGCCGTCCTTGGTGATGGTCGGCGCGCCGAAGCTCTTGGCCAACACTACGTTGCGGCCTTTCGGGCCCAGGGTAGCTTTTACCGCGTCAGCCAGAACGTTGACACCAACCAGCATTTTTTTACGAGCGGAATCGCCGAATTTTACGTCTTTAGCAGCCATGATCGTTTAATCCTTGGAATTCTTTGGAGTAACGGGAAGTCGGGGAAATCAGCCTTCGATAACGGCGAGAATTTCGTTCTCGGCCATGACCAGCAGGTCTTCGCCATCGACTTTCACGGTGTTGCTGCCCGAGTAAGGGCCGAAAACCACTTTGTCACCCACTTTCACGGCCAGCGCACGCACTTCGCCGTTGTCCAGGATGCGACCGGTGCCGACGGCGACAACTTCGCCGCGGTTTGGTTTTTCAGCGGCCGAACCTGGCAGGACGATACCGCCAGCGGTTTTCGATTCTTCTTCGCTGCGACGGATGACTACGCGGTCATGCAGAGGACGAAGCTTCATTGTCGATCTCTCCCAAATAGTGGTTTTCATCGGCCGGTGTCGACACCGGCGGGTTGATGCTGTCCGGCGTTGCCGGGGGTGGCCCGCAATGGGCGAACCACCTGAGTTATGCCTGGTGTTGCCACCAGAAACCTTGCGGTGACCACTACATGAGGCCGCCATATTCAATTACAAGGCTTGCTTCAGAAAATTTTTCACTAGCGTCTTTGGCCCCGTAAAAAGCTGGGGCCGCTTCGCGCCCCTTTCGCGACACAAGGCCGCTCCCACAGGAGGTATGCGTCCCCTGCCGGAGCGGCCTTGCGTCGGGAAAGGGGCGCGAAGCGGCCCCCGGTTGTTACTTGTCGCGGCGCTCGTACTCGCCTTCGATCACGTTCGGACGGTGCCCGCCATCACGCGGCTGTGCCTGGAACGGGTCGTCCTGGAAGGCGCGCTGGCGCATGGCCTGGGCCTCGGCACGCTCGCGCATCTTGCGCGCAGCCAGGTGACGGGTGAATGGCAGCAGGCACAGCAGGCCCAGCACGTCGCTGATGAAACCTGGCAGCAACAGCAGGCCACCACCAACAGCCAGCATCATGCCCTGGAACATGTCCTCGGCGGGCAGTTCGCCGCGCTGCAGGCTTTCACGGGCGCGCAATGCGGTGGCCAGCCCGGCCACCCGCATCACCAGCACACCCAGGGCGGAGCCGGCGATGATCAGCAGCAGCGCCGGGAAAAAACCGATGGCGGCACTGACCTTCACGAAGACGAACAGCTCCAGCACGGGAAACAGGAGAAACAACAATAGAAAAGCACGCATCAAAGCATTCCTCGTTGGAAGAGAACCTTCCTGTAAGACCAACAGATGGATGCGTGCGCTCGGCTTTTCAACCCTCGACTTCCGTCGCAACCGGCCACTGGTCGGCGCGGGCCAGTAAAACCAGGGCTTCGCGGACTTGTGTCGGTGTGTTGCAAGTACTGGGGAAAGGTAACCAGTGCACCGCCTGACCAATACGCAGGTGCATGCCTTCGCTGTCCACCCCGACCATTTGCGCCGGCGCATGGCGTGGCAAATCGGTCAGCTCCACATAATGGGCGATGGCGTTGGCGTGGTCATTGTTCATGTGCTCGACCATGCTTGCCTCGGCCTTGCCGGCGAACGGGTTGGCCAGGGTCACCTGGTCGAGCCAGTGGATCGCGCCGAAGCCGCCGATGTAGCGGTGGCGCACCGGCTGCAGCACCCAGAAGTCGAAGTCGTGGGCCTTGTGGTAGTTGGCTGCGTCCGGGAAATAGCGGTAGTAACGCTCGGCGGCGGCCTCGATGGCGGCCTCCTCCACCAGCTTGTGTGCCTCGGCCATCACCGTCAGGCGCCCCACGGCCTGTACGTCCTCGGCTTCGCGCTCACCTACCAGCAGCGAGCACTTGGGGTCTTTCTGCAGGTTGTGGGTGTGCTGGGCGATGCGGCTGATCAGGATCAGCGGGTTGCCCTGGGCGTCCAGGCAGTACGGCACGACCGAGCCGAAGGGGTAGCCGGGCATCGACTTGGAATGGGTCGAGAGCACGCCGCGGTATTCCTTGAGCAGCAGCTCCCGGGCGGGACGGATGGCGTTGGTACTCACTTGGGGGCGGCTCCTGGCGGCAGACTGGATGGGGACAAGATAAGCATTATCAGATCCAGTGCCAATGGGGCTGCTTTGCAGCCCATCGCGACACAAGGCCGCTCCCACATGGACCGATGTACATCTTGCCTTTGTGGGAGCGGCCTTGTGTGGCGAAAGGGGCGCAACGCGCCCCCGGCGGTTTACCAGGTAACGCCGAAGCCTGCGGTATAGCGGGTCTTGTCCAGGTCACTGTCCCGCGTACCGGTGATGATGTCCTTCTCCGCCTTGAGGTTGAGCGAGGCCCACTCGGTGACCTTGTAGCGCAGGCCAACCTCGGCATCCAGTGCATAATCGGCCACGCCACCCAGCGGTTTGGCGAACTCGCCGTTGGTGAACAGCTGCACGTTCTTGCCGATCAGGTAGCGGGTGTAGTCCCACTTCACCGCCGCAGAATAGAAGTTGTCCTTGGCGCCATCCTGGTATTCGAAGTCGGTGCGGTTGATCAGCGAACCCAGCGAGAACGCGCCCAGTTCGTCGTCCCAGAACTGGTAACCCGGGCCGGTACCCACGGTGCGCTGGCGGGCCAGGTCTTCGATGCGGTCGCGCTTGTACTCCATGCGCCCCTGCCAGAACCACTTCTCGGTGAGGAAGCGGTCCAGGGCATACTCGGCACTCCAGTTGTCGGTGGTGGTGACGTCGTCCTTGGTCTCGCGGTTGTATTCGCCTTCGGCGTTGTGCCGCCAGCGGCCATGGCGGGCGCTGGTCTTGAAACCGACGTCGTAGTCGTCGGTGTCGTTCTCGGCGCGCTTGTAGTCCAGCGCCACGTCAACGTTGCCCTTCCACACGAAGTCCTCGACCAGCGGCTTGGGCTTCATGATCTGCTCGATGCTGGCCAGCTCCACGGTCTTCGGCGCATCGCCATTGGCCAGGGTCACCTTGCCGGGCTCGGCGGCCTTCAGCGACTTGGCCCGCTCACCGCTGTAGGCGTCCTGCTTGACCAGCATTTCCTGGTCGCTCTGCAGGGTCTGGACCTCTTTCCAGTCCAGGGCGATGGAACCGCCATAGGGGGTTTCCAGCAGCAGCTTGCCGCCGTCGAAGACTTTGATCTTGCCGCTGAGCCGATCACCGTTCTTCATCCACACGGTGTCGGCGAACACCGGGGAGGCGCACAGGGAAACAGCAAGCAGGCACAACAAGGATCTAGAATACATAAGCGGGCTATTGTTTGCAGACTACGGGTTCGATTTGACGAAAAAAGCCGGGCATTATCCAGATAACGACGACCAGAGCAAGGACAGACCGGGAGCATGCCGTTGAGTTCAACTCTCATTTGCCAGACCGCCGGTCCGGTTTCATCTGCAGCCCAGGGAGGGCCTGATGTCTGATGGATATGAACACGCCCTCGACTCCGCCGAGGGCCGACGGACGGCGCTGTATTCGGTACTCGGCCAAGTGCCGGCCGGCAAGGTGGTCAGCTATGGCCAGCTGGCCGAGCTGGCGGGGCTTGGGCGGGCGGCACGCTGGGTCGGGCGCACCCTTGGGCAACTGCCCGCGGACACCCGTCTGCCCTGGCACCGGGTGCTCGGCGCAGGCGGCCGGCTGAGCCTGGCACTGGGTACCCCGTCGGGGGATGAACAACGGGCGCGGCTGCGCGCGGAGGGTGTAAATGTAACCAACAATCGTGTGGATATGACGCGCCATGGCTGGCGCCCGATGGAGCACAGCGGTTAGAGTGCGCGCTTTGTTTTCGCAAACTTGAGGCAGATGTTGGCCCATGCCCCGTAAAACCTGGCGCGCTGCGCTTGCTGCCTATGCCAGCCCGTCAACCTTGGTACTTTTGCTGCTCGGCTTCGCCGCCGGTCTGCCCTACATGCTGGTGTTCTCCACCCTTTCGGTGTGGTTGCGCGAAGCGGGCGTGGCCCGCGAGACCATTGGTTACGCCAGCCTGATCGGCCTGGCCTACGCCTTCAAGTGGGTGTGGTCACCGCTGCTCGACCAATGGCGCCTGCCGCTGCTCGGCAGCCTGGGGCGCCGGCGTTCGTGGCTGCTGCTGTCACAAGCGCTGGTGGTGATCGGACTGGTCGGCATGAGCCTGTGCGACCCGCAGCAGCACCTGTCATGGCTGATCGCCCTGGCGGTACTGGTGGCCTTCGCTTCGGCCACCCAGGACATCGCCGTCGATGCCTACCGCCTGGAAATCGCCGACGACCAGCGCCAGGCCGCGCTCGCCGCCAGCTACATGGCCGGCTACCGGGTGGCGGCCCTGCTGGCCACGGCTGGTGCACTGTTCTTCGCCGAGTGGTTCGGCTCCACCGGTTTCAGCTACCTGCACAAGGCCTGGGCCGGCACCTACGTCATGTTCGCGGTGATGATGCTGCCCGCCGTATTCACCACCCTGATCATGCGCGAGCCACCCGTGCCCATGCGTACCCAGCTGTCGGCAGCGCGCTATGGGCTGGTGCACCAACTGGCCTCGGTGTTCGTGCTGATCATCCTGCTGGTGTCAGTACCGGCCAGCTTCACCCAGATGTTCAATACCGGCTGGTCCAGCGTCATCTCCGGTGATGCCACGCCACTGGACCTGCTGCTGGAAGACCGCGCCTTCCTGCGCCTGATCCTCTATGTGCTGCTGACCTGGGCGTGCCTGTCGAGCCTGGGCCGTCGCGGCCTGGCCCCGGTGCTGACCCCGGTCAACGACTTCATCGCCCGCTACCGCTGGCAGGCCTTGCTGTTGCTCGGCCTGATCGCCACCTATCGCATGTCGGACACGGTCATGGGCGTGATGGCCAACGTGTTCTACATCGACATGGGCTTCACCAAGGACCAGATCGCCAGCGTCAGCAAGATCTTCGGCCTGATCATGACTTTGGTCGGCGCCGGGGTTGGCGGCCTGCTGATCGTGCGCTTCGGCATCATGCCGATCCTGTTCATCGGCGGTGCGGCCTCGGCGGGCACCAACATCCTGTTCCTGATGCTGGCCGACATGGGCCCGAACCTGCAAATGCTGGTGGTAACCATCTCGCTGGACAACTTCAGCTCCGGCCTGGCCACTTCGGCTTTCGTCGCTTACCTGTCGAGCCTGACCAACCTGAAGTTCTCGGCCACCCAGTATGCGTTGCTCAGCTCGATCATGCTGCTGTTGCCGAGGCTGATCGGGGGGTATTCAGGGGTCATGGTGGAGAAGTTCGGTTACCACGACTTCTTCCTGATCACTGCCCTGCTGGGCGTGCCGACGTTGATCCTGATTGCCCTGCAGTGGCGCCAGGAAGCCGGGCCGGGCAAGCCGGTGGCTGAGGAAGGTTCGGCGGCCGAGCGGCCCTGACAGATTTGTATTGCCTGTACCGGCCTCTTCGCGGGCTGCCCGCTCCCACAGGTAAAGCACTGCCCTTGAGAGCTGTGCAATCCCTGTGGGAGCGGGCAAGCCCGCGAAGAGGCCGGTACAGGTAATCAAAGATTATTGAGTGACAGCCCCTTCCCCAGGCCGCCCACCCACCACGAACCACAGCGGCCACAGCGCCAATGCCCCCGCCACACCCGCCGCCAGGGCAAAGTGCAGCAAGCTGGCCCCGGCACCAATCATCGCCAGCACCGCCCCACCCAGCCCCAGCAAGGCAATGGTGATCATCCCCAGCATGGCCGAGACCAGGCCTTTGCTCTGCTCGCTGGCGAACAGCGTCATGCGATACAGCACCGCGTTGGCCACGCCCAACCCCAGCGCGTACAGCGACATGCCCGCCACCACGCTGGTCACGCTTGGCCAGTACCAGGTCGCCAGCAGCATCAGGCACAGGCCGGCCAGGTAAGGCCACAACGCACCGCGCACCAGCGCCGGCAGCGGATAGCGGTCGGCGATGCGGTTGATGATCAGGTTGCCAAGGATCAGTCCGCCAAACACCGGCAACTGCCACAAGGCGTACGCCATGGTGCTCAACCCCTCGTCGTGGATCAGCAGCACCGGTGACAGGCCAATCCAGCCAATCAGCGGCAAACCGACCAGGCCCAGGGCTGCGCTGCCAGCGACAAAGCGGCGGTTGGCCAGCAACTGGCCGTAACCGGCCAGCAGCGGCAGCAGGTGGATCGGCGTGAACGCCAGGCGCGAGCCGTCACGGCGCTCCACGCCCAGGGTTTCCGGCATCAGCCGGTACAGCAGCAGCCAGGCCACGACCGCGCCGATGGCAAAGGCCACGAACAGCCAGCGCCAGTCCAGCCACTGCAGCAGCAAGGTGCCCACCAGCGGCCCGAGCAGTGGCGAGAGCAAGGCGATATTGGCCAGCAGGGCCATCATGCGCACGGCGTCCGCCTCACTGAAGGCTTCGTTCAGGGCCGGGTAGCTGACCGTGACCACAAAGCCCAGGCCGATACCCTGCAGCAGGCGCAGCACGTTGAACAGGCCGATGTCGTGGACCCAGAAGGAGGCCAGGCAGGCCGCGCCGAAGAACGCGCAACCGGTCAGCAGCAACGGGCGCCGGCCATAGCGGTCGGCCAGCGGGCCGATCAGCCATTGCAGCACCACGCCGCCCAGCAGGTACAGGTTGAGGGCGTGGGGAATGTATTCGGGGCTGGCGTTCAGGTCGCCGACCACCACCGGCATGGCCGGCATGACGGCATCGCTGGCCAGGTAGGTGAGCAGCTCGAACAGGGCCAGGGTCAGGCCGAACAGCAAGGCGCGCAGGGGGGTGATGTACAGCAGTGGTTTCATGATGGCGTATCGGGTGTGGCAGGTGGGGTCAGGCTATATGCCAGAAATCCCGGGGTATTGCTGTGAACAAGTGTAAAAAAGCCGGGGCCGCTTTGTGCCCCGGCTTCAGCGCGGTATTACTGCGCTGCAGTCTCCTGCACCACGCGAATCACCCGCTGCGGGAACGGAATGTCGATCCCTTCGGCCTTCAACCGGTCACGCGCATGCTCGTTGAGCATGAACATCACATCCCAGTAATCGGCGGTCTTGGTCCACAAGCGCAACGACACGGTGATCGAGCTGTCGCCCAGGGTCGCGACCACCGCCTGCGGCGCCGGGTCGGACAGCACACGCGGGTCCTGCGCCAGCTCCAGCAACACGTTGCGGGCCTTCTGCAGGTCGGCCTCATAGTCCACGCCCACGTCGAATACCACCTTGCGCGTCGGCTGGCGGTTGGTGTTGGTGATGATGCCGTTGGACAGGCTGCCGTTGGGCATGATCACGGTCTTGTTGTCACCGGTACGCACCACGGTGTGGAAGATCTGGATGCTGTCGACGGTACCGGCCACGCCTTGCGCCTCGATCCAGTCGCCGATGCGGAACGGGCGGAATAGCAGGATCAGCACACCACCGGCGAAGTTTGCCAGGCTGCCCTGCAACGCCAGACCGATGGCCAGCGTGGCACCACCAATCGCGGCCACGAACGAAGTGGTCTCAATGCCGATCATCGAGGCAACGCTGATCGCCAGCATGACCTTGAGGATGATGTTAGCCAGGGTGCGGATGAAGCCCTGCAGTGCCGGGTCTTGTACGCGCAAACCCACCAGCCTGGCGAGTCGATCACTGACCACGTTGGTAAGCCACCAGCCGATCGCCAAGGTCAGCAGTGCCAGCAGCAGGCGGCTGCCGTATTCCATGATCAAGGGGACCCAGGTCTGCGATTGGCGGACCAGCTGATCGACTTCAGCGCTCAAATCCATATTCATCTCCTGATGCCGAGCGGCATGTACACGTATAGCAGGCCGCCGTCGGTTCGGCGGCCATGGCCCCCATGGACATCATTACGCCATCGGGGTTCCGGACAACCCTGCGATCAGTCGCGGAAGTTGTTGAACTGCAGCGGCATGTCGAATTCCTTGGTACGCAGCAGGGCAATGGCTTCCTGCAGGTCGTCACGCTTTTTACCGGTAACGCGCACCTGCTCGCCCTGGATCGCGGCCTGCACTTTCAGCTTGGCATCCTTGATGGTGGCGACGATCTTCTTCGCCAGGTCCTTGTCGATGCCTTCGCGGAACTTGGCTTCCTGCTTCTTTTCCTTGCCCGAGGCGTACGGGTCCTTGGTTTCCAGGCACTTCACGTCGATCTTGCGCTTGACCAGCGCCAGGCGCAGGATTTCCAGCATCGCTTCGAGCTGGAACTCTTCCTCGGCGGTGAGCATCACGGTCTGCTCTTTGTCCTTGAACTCGAAGGTACCCTTGCCCTTGAGGTCGTAGCGGCGGTCCAGATCCTTGATGGCGTTGTCGACCGCGTTCTGCACTTCGTGCTTGTCCAGTTCCGATACCACGTCGAACGAAGGCATGGTTGTTCTCCCAAAATAAAAGCGCGCTCAGGCTGAAGATGGAGCGCGCTGGGTTTGACGGTTAAAATGCGGGCTCATTATAACGGGTTGCGAAACGCATATGAGCAGCACCTGGCATATTCTCGGCGCCGGCAGCCTGGGCAGCCTATGGGCTTGCCGCCTGGCGCGCGCGGGCAAGGCAGTGCGCCTGATCCTGCGTGACGGGCAACGGCTGCAGGCCTACCAGCAGGCCGGCGGCCTGACCCTGGTCGAACAGGACCAGCCCCGCCACTTCGCCATCCCCGCCGAAACCGCGCAGGCACCCGGCCCGATCCATCGCCTGCTGGTGGCCTGCAAGGCCTACGACGCCGCCCCGGCTATCGCCGGCGTGGCACCGCGTCTGGCCGAGGGCGCCGAAGTGCTACTGCTGCAGAACGGCCTGGGCAGCCAGGACGAAGTCGCCGACCTGGTGCCGCGCACGCGCTGCATCTTCGCCTCCAGTACCGAAGGGGCGTTTCGCGAGGGTGACTGGCAGGTACGCTTTGCCGGCCACGGCTTCAACTGGCTGGGTGACCCACGCAACCCGACGATCCCGGCCTGGTTCGACGACCTGCACCAGGCGGGTATCCCCGCCGAGTGGACGCTGGACATCCTCACCCGCCTGTGGCGCAAGCTGGCGCTCAACTGTGCCATCAACCCGCTGACCGTACTGCACGACTGCCAGAACGGCGGGCTGCTGGGGCACCTGGGTGAAGTGGATGCCCTGTGCGGCGAGCTGGCCCAACTGCTGCGCCGCTGTGGCCAGCCAGAAGCGGCAGACGGGCTGGACGAAGAAGTACAGCGGGTGATCCTCGCCACCGCGGCCAACTACTCTTCCATGTACCAGGATGTACGCGCAGGCCGACGCACCGAGGTGCACTACCTGCTTGGCCACGCCTGTCGCGCCGCCGGCCGCCATGGCCTGCAGCTGCCAGAGCTGGAACGCCTGCTGCAGCGCCTGGTCGATAACCTGCGCGTGCGTGGTTTGCCCTGCGACTGACGCGGCCCTTTAAACGGATACGGATATTGCCTAGCCCATGACCTTGCGCCAACGCCTGGAAAACCTCCCGGTCGGGCAGAAACTGCTGGCGGCCCTGCTGGTGTTGCTGGTGACCATCTTGCTGGTGGCCAACCTCACTTTCATCAGCGCCGCCTACTGGATTACCCAGGAAAGCATGGCACCGCAGGCACTGCACACCATCGGCCGGCTGGTGGCCAACCCGCAGCTGGCGGCACGCGCCGGCGATGCGCCGGACACCGCCAGCGCCCTGCTCAAGGAACTGGACAGCTATACGCCGCTGCGCGCCGCCGCTGTCTATGGAGGCGATGGCCGCATACTGGCGCAGTTGCAGCACGGCGAGCCGCTGGCCCTGCCCAAGCGTTTTCGCGACATTGACGGCTGGCGCCTGATGGAGTTTCGCAGCACCCAGCTGATCCGCATGCCACGTGACGCCAACCCGCCAGCGCACCTGCTGCTGGTGGCCAGCAGCGAATTGCCCACAGCCTTCTACACCGGCACTCTCAGCGCCAGCCTGGGCATCCTGGTGTTCAGCATCCTGCTGTGGATCGTCATTGCCAGGCAAATCAAACGCCTGATCACCCAGCCGATCAACCAGCTCGAAGAGCTCAGCCGCCAGGTCACCCGCGAAGAGAGCTATGCCCTGCGTGCGCAGCGCGGCAACGACGACGAAATCGGCAGCCTGGCCGAAGCGTTCAACACCATGCTCTCGCGCATCGAGGCCCGCGAACAGCAACTCAAGCGCACCCGCGACGAGTTCCAGGAGGCCTATGACCAGGCCCAGGGCCTGGCCGAGGAAACCCGCCACACCAACCGCAAACTGGAGCTGGAAGTCCAGGTGCGCAGCAAGATCGAGAAAAAACTCACCGGTTTCCAGAACTACCTCAACAGCATCATCGACTCGATGCCCTCGGCGCTGATCGCCCTCGACGAACAGCTCTACGTGACCCAGTGGAACCACGAAGCCACGGTGCTTTCCGGCACGCCACTGGACGAAGCGCTGAACCAGCCGATCTTCATCGCCTTCGAACCGCTCAAGCCGTTCCTGCCGCAGTTGAAGGAAACCGTGGAGAAACACCGCGTTGCGAAGATCGAGCGGGTCACCTGGCCCAAGGGCGACGACCTGCGCCACTACGCCCTGACCTTCTACCCGCTGACCGGTGGCGGCGGCCGTGGCGTGGTCATCCGCATCGACGACATCACCCAGCGCCTGTCGCTGGAAGAAATGATGGTGCAATCGGAGAAGATGCTTTCGGTCGGTGGCCTGGCCGCCGGCATGGCCCACGAGATCAACAACCCGCTAGGCGCGATCCTGCACAACGTGCAGAACATCCGCCGGCGCCTGTCACCAGAGCTGCCGCGCAACCAGGAGCAGGCCGAGGAACTGGGCATCGACCTGCCCACGGTCAACCGCTACCTGGAGAGCCGCGAAGTGCCGCAATTGCTCGACGGCATCCAGCAGGCCGGTGCCCGGGCGGCAAAGATCGTCACCCACATGCTCAGTTTCAGCCGACGCAGCAATCGCCAGCTGGCGCCATGCGACCTGCCGGCGCTGATCGACCAGGCGGTGGAGATTGCCAGCAACGACTTCGACCTGGCCATCGGCTTCGACTTCAAGGGCCAGGCCATCGTGCGCCAGTTCGACCCCGAACTGGGGCCGGTGCCATGCACCGCCAACGAACTGGAGCAGGTGCTGCTCAACCTGCTGAAAAACGCCGCCCAGGCCATCCACCAGCGGCCGCAGCCGAGCGAGCCCGGGCGCATCATCCTGCGTACCCGCTTGAACCCGCCATGGGCGGAAATCCAGGTCGAGGACAACGGCGTCGGCATGCCCGAGGGGGTGCGCAAGCGCACTTTCGAGCCGTTCTTCACCACCAAGGAAATCGGCCAGGGCACCGGCCTGGGCCTGTCGGTCTCGTACTTCATCATCACCAACAACCACAAGGGGCAGATGGAAGTGCAGTCCACGCCCGGCCAGGGCACCTGCTTCACCCTGCGCCTGCCCCTCGGCCAGCCGGCAACGGCGGCGCCGGCCAAAACGGAGAAGTGACATGGGCTACCGCCTGTCGAAGATCTACACCCGCACCGGCGACAAAGGCGAAACAGGCCTGGGCGACGGACGCCGGGTGCCCAAGGACCACCCACGGATCGAGGCCATTGGCGAGGTGGACAGCCTGAACAGCCAGTTGGGTTTGCTACTGGCGGGGCTGGCCGAACAAGGGCTGGATGAAGTGAGCGCGGTGTTGGCGCCGTGTCAGCACCGCTTGTTCGACCTGGGTGGTGAGTTGGCGATGCCCAGTTACCAGGCGCTGAACCAGGCGGAGGTGGAACGGCTGGAGGCGGCGATCGATGTGTGGAACGAGGAGCTGGGGCCGTTGAAGAACTTCATTTTGCCCAGTGGTTCGGCGCTGGTGGCACAGGCACATGTGTGCCGCAGCCTGGCGCGCAGTGCGGAGCGGCGGTGTCAACAGTTGAATGCGCTGGAGCCGTTGGCGGGGGTTGGGTTGGCGTATATCAACCGGCTTTCGGACCTGCTGTTTGTGGCGGCGCGGATCATTGGGCGGCGGCAGGGGGTGGCAGAGGTTTTGTGGCAGCCTGCACCAAAGCCGGAGGTTTGAGATTGCCGGGGCTGCTGTGCAGCCCTTCGCGGGCTTGCCCGCTCCCACAGGTACGGCACAGGTTTCAGGGCTTGTGAGTTTCCTGTGGGAGCGGGCAAGCCCGCGAATGGGCCGCAAAGCGGCCCGAATTACAGGCGACTCAGATCTCAGGCCAGAACGCCCGGATCCCGGCAACACCCTGCGCCCCCGCTTCCCAAGCCTGCTCGCGCTCACCCGGCCCTACCCCACCCAGCAGGTAGACCGGCTTGTTGAAGCCGGCGATCAACCGCTGCGCCTCATCCCACCCCAACGGCACCGCCTCGGGGTGAGTCCGGGTCGCCTGGACAGGCGACAGGGTGACAAAGTCCACGCCCATCTGCTCCGCCAGCGCCAACTCTTCAGCACTGTGACAGGACGCCGCCAGCCAGCGCTCCTTGGGGAACGGCCGGCCGTTGGCGGCATACTTGCGCAGTTGTGCAGCCGTCAGGTGCCAACCCGCGGCAGGAAAGTCACCCAGCCACTCCAGCGGCCCCTTGAGCATCAGCTGCGCCTTGCCCGCGCACAGGCCGACCGCATCCACCGCCACATCGCGGTACTTGGGGTCGTACATGTCCGGGGCACGCAACTGGATCAGGCGAATGCCGCTGGCCACCGCCTTCTGGATGCCCTTGAGCATCTGCGGCACTTCCAGGCCATCAGGGGTGATCAGGTACTGGTCCGGCAGGCGCGCGGCCGCAACGATCGGTTTATTGGCCTCGGGGAATTCGTACTGGGGCAAATCGCGCGGGGCAACCCACTCCAGCGGTTGGCCCTCGGCACCATGCGGCTCGCCAGTGAACGCCTCGACTTCACGCACGTCCAGCAGCACCTGCTTGTCCGGGTAGTCGTGGCTGACCTTGATCAGCGCGCGCGAACGGCTCACCTCGATGCCCAGCTCCTCGCGCAGCTCGCGGGCCAGCGCCGCCTCGACACCCTCGCCCTCTTCCACCTTGCCGCCCGGGAATTCCCACAGGCCGCCCTGGTGCTGGGTATCGGCACGGCGTGCGATCAAAATGCGGCCGTCAGTACCGCGAATGACGGCGGCTACAACATGAATCCGTTTCACCCTTCACGCTCCGCCAGGCCAGCCTGCTGCCAGGCCTGGAAGGCCGGCCACTGGTAAATGGTTTCGATATAGGCAGCCGCCTGCGCAGGCACTTCCACGCGGTAGGTGCGCAGGCGCACGGCCACCGGGGCGAAGAAGGCATCGGCCAGGCTCGGCTTGCCGAACAGGAACGGGCCGCTGTCCTTGGCCGCCAGGCGGCATTCCGACCACAGTGCAACGATACGGTCGATATCGATTTGAACCTCCAGCGGCACGCTGTCCAGCGCCTGGTCGCGCGACAGGTCGAACGGCATCGCGCCGCGCAGGGCGAAGAAGCCACTGTGCATCTGCGCGCAGGCCGAACGGGCCTGGGCCCGGGCCGCCACGTCGGCAGGCCACAGCTGGGCGTCGGGGTGGCGTTCGTTGAGGTATTCGGCAATGGCCAGCGAGTCGGCGATCACACCGTGCCCGGTCTTGAGCAGCGGTACCTTGCCGGTGGCAGAGAAGGCGAGGATGCGCTGACGGGTGTCAGGCTGGTTGAGTTTGATCAGGGTTTCTTCGTAGGGCACGCCAGCCAGCTCGAGAGCCAGGGCGCCACGCAGCGACCAGGAGGAATACAGCTTGTCGCCGATGATCAGGTGATAGCTCATGGTTCGGCTCCATCGTTTGGGAATTTTGGGGCTGCTCTGCAGCCCCTCTCGCGACACAAGGCCGCTCCCACATGAAGCGGTGTACGCAGGAGCCTTGTGTCGCGAAAGGGCCGCAAAGCGGCCCCAATTACATCAGGTACGGTACTCGGCGTTGATCTTCACGTACTCGTGGGACAGGTCGGTGGTCCAGATGGTTTCGCTGCACTGGCCACGGCCCAGCTCGATACGGATGGTGATCTCTTCCTGGGCCATTACCTTGGCACCCTGGTCTTCGGTGTAGCTCGGGCTGCGGCCGCCTTTGCTGGCAATGCACACGCTGTCCAGGTACACATCGATCAGGCTCACATCCAGCTCTGGTACGCCGGCACGGCCAACGGCAGCGAGGATGCGGCCCCAGTTGGGGTCGGAAGCGAACAGCGCGGTCTTGATCAGTGGCGAGTGGGCCACGGCATAGCCGACGTCCAGGCACTCCTGGTGGTTGCCACCGCCGTTGACCTGCACGGTCACGAACTTGGTAGCGCCTTCGCCGTCACGGACGATGGCCTGGGCCACTTCCATGCACACTTCAAACACCGCCTTCTTCAGCGCTTCGAACAGTGCGCCGCTGGCTTCGGTGACTTCCGGCAGGTTGGCCTTGCCGGTGGCGATCAGCATGCAGCAGTCGTTGGTCGAGGTGTCGCCATCGATGGTGATACGGTTGAACGACTTGTTGGCGCCGTCCAGCATCAGGTCCTTGAGCACCTTTGGTGCCACCTTGGCGTCGGTGGCGATGTAGCCGAGCATGGTGGCCATGTTCGGACGGATCATGCCTGCCCCCTTGCTGATGCCGGTGACGGTAACGGTCACGCCATCGTGCTGGAACTGGCGGCTGGCACCCTTGGGCAGGGTGTCGGTGGTCATGATGCCGGTGGCAGCTTCGGCCCAGTGGTTTTCCGACAGGTTGTCGAGGGCGGCCTGCAGCGCGCCTTCGATCTTCTCGACCGGCAGCGGCTCGCCGATTACACCGGTGGAGAACGGCAGTACCGACTCGGCCGGTACACCGGCCAGTTCGGCCAGCTTGGCGCACGTGCGTTCGGCGGCGGCCAGGCCTGGCGCGCCGGTGCCGGCGTTGGCGTTACCGGTGTTGGTCAGCAGGTAGCGCACGGTGCCCTGTACACGCTGCTTGGACAGGATCACCGGCGCCGCGCAGAAGGCGTTGAGGGTGAACACGCCAGCCACGCTGGAGCCTTCGGCACAGCGCATGACCACCACATCCTTGCGCCCCGGGCGCTTGATGCCGGCAGAAGCGATGCCGAGTTCAAAACCCGGAACCGGGTGCAGGGTGGGCAAAGGACCAAGACCAACAGCCATTAGAGCGCTCCTAGAAAATACGGTTGATATCGAAAAGCGGGGCCGCTTCGCGCCCCATCGCGACACAAGGCCGCTCCCACATAGGACGGCGCAGCGTTGCGGCTGTGCGCTATCCCTGTGGGAGCGGCCTTGTGTCGCGACAGGGCCGCAACGCGGCCCCATTCAGGTCAGATCACTCGATCTGCCCGTGGCAATGCTTGAACTTCTTGCCCGAGCCACACCAGCACGGCTCGTTGCGGCCCAGCTTTTGTTCGTTGCGCACCGGTGCCGAGGCGACGGCCACTTCGACGCCCTCCTCGCTCAGTTGCTCGCTTTCCAGGCCCGGAGCGGCGGCATGCTGGAACTGCATGCGGCTGGCCAGTTCCTCGGCCTCGCGGCGCAGGCGGGCTTCCTCTTCGACCGGGTCTTCGCGGCGTACCTGAACGTGCGACAGCACACGGATGGTGTCGCGCTTGATCGACTCGAGCAGCTCCTGGAACAGGCTGAAGGATTCGCGCTTGTACTCCTGCTTCGGGTTTTTCTGCGCATATCCACGCAGGTGAATACCGTGACGCAGGTGGTCCATGGTCGACAGGTGGTCTTTCCACAGGTCGTCCAGCACGCGCAGCAGGATCTGCTTCTCGAAGGTACGCAGGGCTTCGATACCGGCCTGGTCTTCCTTCTCGGTGTACGCGCTGGTGATTTCGTTCAGCAGCTTCTCGCGCAGGGTCTCTTCGTAGAGGTGATCGTCCTCGTCGAGCCACTGCTGGATCGGCAGCTTCATGGCGAAATCGCTGGCCAGCGAAGCTTCCAGGCCGGCCACGTCCCACTGCTCGGGCAGCGACTGCGGCGGAATGTGCTGGCTGATGGTAGCGTCCAGTACTTCCTTGCGGAATTCGACGATGGTGTCGCCGATGTTCTCGGCGGCCAGCAGGCTGTTGCGCATGTGGTAGATCACCTTGCGCTGCTCGTTGGCCACGTCGTCGTATTCCAGCAACTGCTTGCGGATGTCGAAGTTGCGGCCTTCGACCTTGCGCTGGGCCTTCTCGATGGCGTTGGTGACCATGCGATGCTCGATGGCCTCGCCCGACTGCATGCCCAGCGCCTTCATGAAGTTCTTCACCCGGTCAGAGGCGAAGATACGCATCAGGCTGTCTTCCAGCGACAGGTAGAAGCGGCTGGAACCCGGGTCGCCCTGACGGCCGGAACGGCCACGCAGCTGGTTGTCGATACGGCGCGATTCGTGGCGCTCGGAAGCGATCACGTGCAGGCCACCCGACTCGATCACTTGCTGGTGGCGCTTCTGCCAGTCGGCCTTGATCTGGGCGATCTGCTCGGCGGTGGGGTTTTCCAGGGCGGCCACTTCGGCTTCCCAGTTACCGCCCAGCAGGATGTCGGTACCACGACCGGCCATGTTGGTGGCGATGGTCAGGGCACCTGGCGCACCGGCTTGCGCGATGATCTCGGCTTCCTTCTCGTGGTACTTGGCGTTGAGCACCTTGTGGTCGATACCTTCCTTCTTCAGGAGGTTGGACATGTGCTCGGAGGTTTCGATGGTCGCAGTACCCACCAGCACCGGGCGGCCCTGGGTCATGCTTTCCTTGATGTCGGCGATGATCGCGGCGTATTTCTCGTCGGCGGTCAGGTACACCAGGTCGTTGAAGTCCTTGCGCGCCAGCGGCTTGTTCGGCGGAATGACCATCACGTTGAGGGCGTAGATCTGGGCGAACTCGAACGCTTCGGTATCGGCGGTACCGGTCATGCCGGACAGCTTGGTGTACAGGCGGAAGTAGTTCTGGAAGGTGGTCGAAGCCAGGGTCTGGCTCTCGGCCTGGATGTTCAGGTTTTCTTTCGCTTCGATGGCCTGGTGCAGGCCTTCGGACAGGCGACGGCCGGGCATGGTACGGCCGGTGTGTTCGTCGATCAGCAGGACCTGGCCGTCCTGGACAATGTACTCGACGTTGCGGTGGAACAGCTTGTGCGCGCGCAGGCCGGCGTAGACGTGGGTCAGCAGGCTCAGGTTGTGCGCCGAGTACAGGCTCTCGCCCTCGGCCAGCAGGCCCGACTGGGTGAGCATTTCCTCGATGTACTGGTGACCGGCTTCGTTCAGCTCGACCTGGCGGCTCTTCTCGTCGATGGTGAAGTGGCCTTCCTGGGTGACCTGGCCTTCCACTTCCTCGATGTGCTGCTTAAGGCGCGGGATCAGGCGGTTGATCTCGATGTACAGCTTGGAGCTGTCCTCGGCCTGGCCGGAGATGATCAGCGGGGTACGCGCTTCGTCGATGAGGATGGAGTCGACTTCGTCGATCACGGCGAAGTTCAGTTCACGCTGGAACTTCTCCTCCTGGCTGAACGCCATGTTGTCGCGCAGGTAGTCGAAACCGAATTCGTTGTTGGTGCCGTAGGTGATGTCGGACGCGTAGGCAGCGCGCTTTTCTTCCGGCGGCTGGAAGGCCGAGACGATGCCGACCGACAGGCCGAGGAACTCGTACAGCGGGCGCATCCAGTTGGCGTCGCGGCGGGCCAGGTAGTCGTTGACGGTGACCACGTGCACGCCCTTGCCGGACAGTGCGTTGAGGTACACGGCCAGGGTACCGACCAAGGTCTTGCCTTCACCGGTACGCATTTCTGCGATCATGCCCTCGTGCAGGGTCATGCCACCGATCAGCTGCACGTCGAAGTGGCGCATGCCCATCACGCGCTTGCCGGCCTCACGGGCCACGGCGAAGGCTTCAGGCAGCAACTGGTCCAGTGTCTCGCCTTTGGCCAGGCGCTCCTTGAACTCTGCGGTCTTGCCCCGCAGTTGCTCGTCGGAGAGGGCCACCATCTTCTCTTCGAGAGCATTGACGATGTTCACCGTCTTGAGCATGCGTTTGACTTCACGCTCGTTCTTGCTTCCAAAAAGTTTCTTTAACAAAGGCGCAAACATATCGGCAGGATCTTCCACACGTAGGGATGGAGGGCGGCCCCATGAGTCGCCCGTGCAGCCCTGAGGCCGCATGCGAACGAGCATTCTACCCGGAAACGATGGTGAAGAAAGTGGTGGATTGCCACGATGCTTGTACAGCGTTTTGGCGGGGGCTTGTTTTAGATAGGGGCATTTTCCCTGAGTTCAAGGTTCGGGAAGATGAAACGTATCGAGAATGAGTCTTGTCTCTTGTTAACTGTGGGAGCGGGTTCACCCGCGAAGAGGCCGGGACAGGCTATAGAGGTGTTAGACTGCGGACCATGTAACCTCATGCGTACTCCCATGGCCTACAAACCCTCCCCCGCCCAGCCGCCCTCCGCCCTGCTCCGCCAGGTGCGCCCGCTGCGCCTGCTGCTGAACCAGGCCGAACGCCTGGAACACCTGCAGCGCCTGCTGGAAAGCCAGCTGCAACCGGCCGCCCGCGAGCACTGCCATGTGGCGTCGTGGCGCGATGGCACATTGTTGCTGGTGGTAACCGACGGCCACTGGGCCACTCGTCTGCGCTATCAGCAAAAACGCTTGCTGGCGGCATTACAGGCGATGGAAGCATTCGGCAACCTCAGGCGTATCCTGTACAAGGTGCAGCCGCCGCTGGTGCCGGCCAAGCGTGGTGGCCATGCCGCAGAGCTGTCGAACAACGCGGCCGAGAGCCTGCGCGATACCGCCGAGGGCATCAACGACCCCAAGCTGCGCGCGGCACTGGAAAGGCTGGCAGCTCATGCCCAGGACAAGCGCTGACACCTTCGGGACTACTGCGCAGTCCATTCGCGGGCACGCCGGCTCTCATAGAACTGCACATAACTCATTGAATTAGCGGTGACTCTGTGGGAGCGGGCGTGCCCGCGAATGGCCGGACCTGCCGGGCAAAATGCGTCAGCCATAAAAAAGGCCACCCGAAGGTGGCCTTAATGAACTAGAGAGTGTTCGAACTTACACGGCCGCAACAGGGCGCATGTACGAGATCGGTGCCGTGCTGGCATCTTCGAAAGTGACCACTTCCCAGGCGTCTTTTTCGGCAATCAGCTTGCGCAGCAGCTGGTTGTTCAGCGCGTGTCCGGACTTGTAGCCCTTGAACTCGCCGATCAGGCTGTTGCCCAGCAGATAAAGGTCGCCAATGGCGTCGAGGATCTTGTGCTTGACGAATTCGTCATCGGAACGAAGGCCGTCTTCGTTGAGCACACCGGTCTCGTCGACCACGATGGCGTTCTCGACACTGCCACCCAACGCAAGGTTGTGCTTGCGCAGGTACTCGATGTCACGCATGAAGCCGAAGGTACGCGCGCGGCTGACTTCCTTCACGAACGAGGTGCTGGAGAAGTCGACGACCGCACTCTGGGTCTGGCCCTTGAGGACCGGGTGATCGAAGTCGATCTCGAAGCTCACCTTGAAGCCGTCGAAAGGCAGGAACGTGGCGCGCTTGTCGCCCTCTTCCACGGTTACCTCACGCAGGATGCGGATGAACTTCTTGGCTGCGTCCTGTTCTTCCAGGCCGGCAGACTGAATCAGGAATACAAAGGGTCCGGCGCTGCCATCCATGATCGGCACTTCCGAGGCGGAGAGCTCGACGTAGGCGTTATCGATGCCCAGGCCCGCCATGGCGGAGAGCAGGTGCTCGACCGTATCGACCTTGACGTCACCGTTGACCAGCGTCGTCGACATGGTTGTCTCGCCGACGTTGGCCGCGCGCGCCGGGATTTCGACCACAGGGTCGAGGTCGGCGCGGCGGAAGACGATGCCGGTGTCAACAGGTGCAGGCTTGAGGGTCAGGTAAACCTTCTCCCCGGAGTGCAGACCGACACCTGTGGCACGGATGGTATTCTTCAGGGTGCGTTGTTTAATCATGGCATTGGCCGCTTCAGCGCAAATTGCGAACAGGTATCAACAAAGGCTGGGGATGATAACAGACCCAACCTTTGATGAATACCAATCACCTTTATACCCCTGATAAATTCCATTAATCAGCCTGACGACGCAGGAATGCCGGGATATCAAGGTAGTCCAGGTCATCCTGAGGGTTCAGTTTAGCGGCTGCAGCAGCCCCTGCATGGGCCTGGTTGCGCATTACGGTCGGGCGCTCCAGGTCACGGTAGTTGACCGCAGGCTGCTCCTGGCGAACCGGCGCCGGGTTGGATGCCTCGTACACCTGCTGGGCAGTCTGCAGGGTGTTGTCGACCACCTTCACAGGCTTCTCGATGCGCGCGCCAAGGCCAGTGGCCACTACGGTCACGTGCAGCTCGTCACGCATGTCCGGGTCGATCACGGTACCGACCTTGACCATGGCGTGGTCGGAGGCGAAGGCTTCGATGATGCTACCCACGTCGGAGTACTCGCCCAGCGACAGGTCCGGGCCTGCGGTGATGTTCACCAGGATACCGCGGGCGCCCTGCAGGTTGACGTCTTCCAGCAGCGGGTTGCGAATTGCTGCCTCGGTGGCTTCACGCGCACGGTTCGGGCCGCTGGCACAGCCAGTACCCATCATGGCCATGCCCATTTCACCCATCACGGTACGCACGTCGGCGAAGTCGACGTTGATCATGCCCGGGCGCTTGATGATATCGGAGATACCACGCACGGCACCGGCCAGTACGTCGTCAGCCTTGGCGAAGGCGGACAGCAGGCTGGCATCCTTGCCCAGGATGGTCAGCAGCTTCTCGTTGGGGATGGTAATCAACGAGTCGACGCTTTCAGCCAGCATGCGGATGCCTTCATCGGCAATCTGCATGCGCTTGCGGCCTTCGAACGGGAACGGACGGGTGACCACGGCAACGGTGAGAATGCCCATTTCCTTGGCCACTTCGGCGATGATCGGCGCTGCACCGGTACCGGTACCGCCGCCCATGCCAGTGGTGATGAACACCATGTTGGTGCCCTGCAGCACTTCAGCGATGCGCTCACGGTCTTCCAGCGCGGCCTGGCGGCCGACTTCCGGGTTGGCACCGGCACCCAGGCCTTTGGTCACGCCAGTGCCCAATTGCAGGATGGTGCGCGCGCCGATGTTTTTCAGCGCCTGGGCATCGGTGTTGGCGCAGATGAATTCCACGCCTTCGATGCTGCTCTTGACCATGTGATTGACGGCGTTGCCACCACCACCACCAACGCCGATCACCTTGATGACCGGGCTTTGCGGGACGTTGTCTACGAGCTCGAACATTTTCCCTCTCCTTACAGTTCTCTAGTTGTCGCGCCTACCACTACTGCTTTGAAACTTAGAAGTTGCCCTGGACCCAGCGCTTGAAGCGTTCAAGCACTGGAGCCTTCGGTTCATCGCCATAGCTGTTGTTGCTGCTGTTACCGGTCAAGGGCAGGTCTTCGGTCTGCTTCTGCAGGCCGTAGGTGAGCAAGCCCACGCCGGTGGAATAGATCGGGTTGCGAACCACGTCGCTAAGCCCCCGAACGCTGTGCGGTACGCCCAGGCGTACCGGCATGTGGAAGATTTCCTCGGCCAGTTCCACGGCGCCTTCCATCTTCGCGGTGCCGCCGGTCAGGACGATGCCGGCCGGCACCAGGTCCTCGTAGCCGCTGCGGCGCAATTCGGCCTGGATCAAGGTGAAGAGCTCGTCGTAACGTGGCTCCACCACCTCGGCCAGGGCCTGACGCGACAGCTCGCGCGGTGGGCGATCACCCACGCTCGGCACCTTGATGGTCTCGCCGGCGCCAGCCAGTTTGGCCAGGGCGCAGGCGTAGCGGATCTTGATTTCTTCGGCGTACTGGGTCGGGGTACGCAGGGCCATGGCGATATCGTTGGTCACCTGGTCGCCGGCAATCGGGATCACCGCGGTGTGACGGATCGCGCCCTCGGTGAAGATGGCGATGTCGGTGGTGCCACCACCAATGTCCACCAGGCACACGCCCAGTTCTTTTTCATCGTCGGTCAGCACCGAGTAGGCCGAGGCCAGCTGTTCGAGGATGATGTCGTCGATTTCCAGGCCGCAGCGGCGGACGCACTTCTCGATGTTCTGCGCCGCGTTGACCGCGCAGGTGACCACGTGGACCTTGGCTTCCAGACGTACGCCCGACATGCCCAGCGGCTCGCGCACGCCTTCCTGGTTGTCGATCACGTAGTCCTGCGGCAGGGTGTGCAGCACGCGCTGGTCGGCCGGGATGGCCACGGCCTGGGCGGCGTCGAGTACGCGCTCCAGGTCGGCCAGGCTGACCTCGCGGTCGCGGATGGCGACGATGCCGTGGGAGTTCAGGCTGCGGATGTGGTTGCCGGCCACGCCGACGAAGGCCGAGTGGATGCGGCAGCCGGCCATCAGCTGCGCCTCTTCCACGGCGCGCTGGATCGACTGCACGGTGGACTCGATGTTCACCACCACGCCTTTTTTCAGGCCACGGGAGGGATGGGTACCGATCCCGACGATCTCCAGGGTACCGTCCTCGCCCACTTCGCCCACCAGCGCCACCACCTTGGAGGTGCCGATGTCCAGCCCGACGATCATTTTGCCGCTATGCGCGTTTGCCATGGTCCTGCCTCTCTCTAATTCTTCGCAACGGCGGGTTGGGCCGTCGTCGGTGCAATCGGTTCCCGCCAACCAACGGCAAGTCCGTTGGAATAACGCAGATCAATGCGGGCGATAGTGGTGATCTGGTCTTTGAGTGTTTTGTCGTATATGGCAATGAAACGGCGCATTTTCTCCACCAGATGGTCGCGCCCCAGCAGCAGCTCGATGCCCGGCCCGGCGCTGCTCGCGCCGGTGGTCAGGAACCAGCTGCCTCGCTCGCGCAGCTCCAGGCGAGCGATGGAAAAGCCCAGGGGGCGCAGCATCTGGCTCAATACCTGATACTGCTGCATGACTTGTTGCTGAGCACGCTGCGGCCCGGCCAGCTGCGGCAGATGCTCGTAGTTGGCCAGCTCGCGCGGGGTGAAGGCCTGGCCCTGGTTGTTGAGCAAGGCTTCGTCACCCCAGCGTGCCACCGGCAACTGTTCTTCCAGGCGGATCACCACCTCGTCGGGCCATACCCGGCGCACTTCGGCATGGGCAATCCACGGCATCTGTTCGAGCTCGGCGCGCATCGCCGGCAGGTCGACGCTGAAGAAGCTCGCCGCCACGTAGGGCGCGATACGCTGCTGCACCGACTGCTGGCTGATGTAGCTGAGGTCACCCTGCACGTCGATCTTGGTGATCGGCCGGTCGGCGTATGGCATCAGGCGAATGGCGCCCTCATAGGCGCCAAACCCGGCCGCCACCAGCAGCACCGGCCACAGCAGGCGCTTGAGCCCCCCCAGGCTTGGCCGCGGCAGGCGCGCCGATACGGGCTCGTCGGCCACCAGCCGACTGGCACCACGCGGCACCGGCTTGCTACGGCCGGTAACGGGTTGCTGCTGACGTATCATCGCGCCTTGCATGGTTGTTAACCTCGCGTCGCCACGCTTTCGGCCAGGATTGCCAGCACCAGTTGCTGGAAGTCCAGGCCGGCCGCGCGGGCCGCCATGGGCACCAGGCTATGATCGGTCATGCCGGGTGCGGTGTTGACTTCGAGCAGCCAGAACCGGCCCTGCTCGTCCTGCATCACGTCCAGCCGCCCCCAGCCTTCGATGCCGATGGCATCGCAGGCGCGCGCGGTCAGGTCGATCAGTTCCTGTTCCTTGACGCTGTCCAGGCCGCACGGAATGCGGTACTGGGTATCGTTGGCGATGTACTTGGCGTCGTAGTCGTAGAACACGTGCGGCGTACCCAGGGCGATCGGTGGCAGCACCTGGCCACGCAATACCGCGACGGTGAACTCCGGCCCGTGGATCCACTGCTCCACCAGTACCTGGGAATCGTATCTGGCAGCATCCTGCCAGGCGGCGACCAGTTCCTGGGCGCTGTTCACCTTGGCCATGCCGATGCTGGAACCTTCATGGGCCGGTTTGACGATAAGCGGGAAGCCCAGTTCCGTAGCGGCCTGCAAACAATCGCTTTCGCTCGCCAGCACGGCATGGCGCGGGGTCGGAATGCCCAGGCTCTGCCACACCTGCTTGGTACGCAGCTTGTCCATGGCCAGTGCCGAGGCAAGGATGCCACTGCCGGTGTACGGGATGCCCAGGCACTCGAGCAGGCCTTGCATGCTGCCGTCTTCACCGCCACGGCCGTGGAGGATGATGAAGGCGCGGTCGATCTTCTCGCTTTGCAGGCGGTCGAGCAGGTCGTCACCCACGTCGATGGCGACCACGTCGACACCGGCGGTAGTCAGCGCGTCGATCACCGCAGCGCCGGATTTGAGCGACACTTCACGCTCGGCACTCTTGCCGCCGTACAGCACGGCAACACGGCCGAACGCCTTGACGTCCAGGGTCGAGTGCAGCTTTTCGTAGGCGCTGGTCATTTCGACTTCTCCTGCTTGGCGCCAGCGAACAGCGGGCTTTTCATCAATTGCGGGGCCAGGCCGCCGACATCACCGGCACCCTGGCAGATCAGGATGTCGCCAGCACGCAGCAGTGGCTTGACCAGTGGCGCCAGGTCGACGCCACGTTCGATGTAGATCGGGTCCAGCTTGCCGCGCTGGCGGATGCTGTGGCACAGCTGGCGGCTGTCGGCACCGGGGATCGGCTCTTCGCCAGCCGGGTAGACTTCCATCAGCAGCAGCACGTTGGCATCGCCCAGCACCTGGACGAAATCGTCGTACAGGTCGCGGGTACGGCTGTAGCGATGCGGCTGGTAGACGATCACCAGGCGGCGGCTTGGCCAGCCACCGCGCACGGCCTTGATCACCGCAGCCACTTCGGTCGGGTGGTGGCCATAGTCGTCGACCAGCATCACGCTGCCGCCTTCGACCGGCAGTTCGCCATACACCTGGAAGCGGCGGCCGACGCCCTGGAAGCCGGACAGGCCCTGGACGATGGCCTCGTCAGTGATGCCTTCGTCGGTGGCGATGGCGATGGTGGCCAAGGCGTTGAGCACGTTGTGGTTGCCGGGCATGTTCACCGACACCTCCAGCGGCTCGCGGTCACGGCGCAGCACGGTGAAGTGGGTCTGCATGCCCTTCTGGCGCACGTTGATGGCGCGGATGTCGGCCTCGTCGCTGAAGCCATAGGTCACGGTCGGGCGCTTGACCTGTGGCAGGATCTCGCGCACTACCGGGTCGTCCAGGCACATCACGGCCAGGCCGTAGAACGGCAGGTTGTGCAGGAACTCGACGAAGGTTTTCTTCAGTTTGTTGAAGTCACCTTCGTAGGTCGCCATGTGGTCGGCGTCGATGTTGGTGACCACGGCCACCATCGGCTGCAGGTGCAGGAAGCTGGCATCGCTCTCGTCCGCTTCGGCAATCAGGTAGCGGCTGGTGCCGAGCTGGGCATTGGTGCCGGCAGCGGTCAGGCGGCCGCCGATGACGAAGGTCGGGTCCAGGCCGCCGGCAGCGAACACTGAAGCCAGCAGGCTGGTGGTGGTGGTCTTGCCGTGGGTACCGGCAACGGCCACGCCATGGCGGTAGCGCATCAGCTCGGCGAGCATCTCGGCACGCGGCACCACCGGAATGCGCCGCTCCAGGGCGGTGGCGACTTCCGGGTTGGCCGGGTTGATGGCGCTGGACACCACCAGCACATCGGCGGTGGCGGCGTTCTCGGCGCGGTGGCCGACGAAGATCTCGGCACCGAACGATTCCAGGCGCTCGGTGACCGGCGAGGCCTTCAGATCGGAACCGGACACTTCATAGCCCAGGTTCAGCAACACTTCGGCAATGCCGCACATGCCCACGCCGCCGATACCGACGAAGTGAATACGGCGGATACGGCCCATCTTCGGCTGGGGCATGGCTTTCTGGCTCTCAACCATGGGCCACCTCCAGGCAGATATCGACCACGGTGCTGGTTGCGGCAGGTTTGGCCAGGCGCCGTGCGGTGCCTGCCATGACGTTGAGTTTCTCGGGTTGCATCAGCACCTCGTTCAGGCGTTCAGCGAGCTGCGCTGCGCCAGTTGTCGCTTGTGGCATCAGGAAGGCAGCACCTTCCCGGGCCAGATATTGGGCGTTGTGGGTCTGGTGGTCGTCGATCGCGTGGGGCAATGGCACCAGCACCGAAGGCAGGCCTGCTGCCGCCAGCTCGCTGACGGTCAGGGCACCGGCCCGGCACACCACCATGTCGGCCCAGCCATAGGCTTGGGCCATGTCCTTGATGAAGGGCTCTACCTGCGCCTCGACACCCGCCTCGTGATAACGCTCGGCGGTGATCGGCGCGTGTTGCTTGCCAGCCTGGTGGAACACCTCTGGCCGCAGCGCGGCGGGCACCTCGGACAGGGCCTTAGGCAACAATTTGTTCAATGGTTCCGCGCCCAGGCTGCCACCGAGCACCAACAGGCGTGCACGGCGCTCGGTCAGGGGCGCGCGATGCGCGTCCATGAACAGCTCCGGGCGCACCGGGTTGCCGGTGGTGCGACGTTTGTCGCTGGCCTCGAAGGTGTTCGGGAAAGCTTCGCAAACCCGTGCCGAGAGTGGCACCAGCAACCGGTTGGCAGTGCCGGCGCGGGCGTTCTGCTCATGGATCACCAGCGGTACGCCGCACAGGCGTGCGGCGACGCCACCCGGGCCGGTCACATAGCCACCGAAGCCGACCACGCATACAGGCTTGAGCTCACGCACGATACGCCGCGCCTGCAGCACGGCCTTGACCAGGGTGAACGGCGCCTTGAGCAACGACAGCTTGCTCTTGCCGCGCAGGCCACTGACCTGGATCAGGTGCAACGGCAGGCCAGCCTGGGGCACCAGTTCATTCTCGATGCCACGCGGGGTGCCCAGCCAGTGCACGCTGTAACCACGTGCCTGGAACTCACGGGCGCAGGCCAGGGCCGGGAACACGTGGCCCCCGGTGCCGCCCGCCATGATCAGTACATTCTTGCCGTCAGCGGCCATGATTGGTCTCCTCGGCAAAATCGCTTTCGCTGAACTCGTGTTCCTCACTGCCCAGGTGCGTGCGGCTTTCCCACTCGATACGCAGCAACAGGCCCACGCAGGCACAGCAGATCACCAGCGAGCTGCCCCCGTAGCTGAGGAACGGCAGGGTCAGGCCCTTGGTCGGCAGCAGGCCGACGTTCACACCGATGTTGATCAGGAACTGGCCGATCCACAGGAACGCCAGCCCGAAGGCGACATAAGCGGCAAAGAACTGCTTGGCTTTTTCAGCCCACAGGCCGATGTACAGGGCACGCACGGTCACGAACACGAAGAGCGCGATGGTCAGCAGCGAGCCGACCACGCCGAGTTCTTCGGCCAGTACCGAGAACACGAAGTCGGTGTGCGCTTCAGGCAGGTAGAACTGCTTCTGCACGCTGTTGCCCAGGCCAACGCCCAGCCACTCGCCACGGCCGAAGGCAATCAGCGCCTGGGTCAGCTGGTAGCCCGAGCCGAACTGGTCGGACCACGGGTCGGTAAAGGTAATCAGGCGCGCCATGCGGTAAGGCTGCGCCTGTACCAGGACGAACACCGCGACCACCGCCAGCACCACCATCAGGCTGAAGCGGAACAGCCCCACACCGCCCAGGAACAGCATGGCCGCCGCCGCGCCCATCATTACCACGGTGGCACCGAAGTCCGGCTCCATCAGCAGCAGGGCCGCCATGGGCAGCAGCACGATGAACGGTTTGAAGAAGCCCATCCAGGTTTCGCGTACCTCGGTCTGCCGGCGTACAAGGTAGCCGGCCAGGTAAATGACCACGAACACCTTGGCGATTTCCGAGGGCTGCACGTTGAAGAAGCTGAAGCCGATCCAGCGCATGGAGCCGTTCACTTCGCGGCCGATACCCGGCACCAGCACCAGCACCAGCAGGCCGAAGGCCCCCAGCAGCATCATGAAGCCCATGCGCTGCCAGGTGGCGATCGGCACCAGCATGGTGGCGCCACAGGCGACCAGGCCGAGGAACACGTACACCAGGTGGCGGAACATGTGGTAAAGCGGGTTGCCCGACTGCACCGCAGCCACTTCCGAGGACGCAGAGGTGATCATCACCAGGCCCAGGCCCAGCAATGCCAGGCAGCCAGCGAGCATCGCAAAGTCCAGGTCGATGCCACGGCCGCTGATCAGCGGCGACGGATAGGGCTTGAGGATGCCGAAGATCATGCAAGGCCTCCCGCTGCCTGGGCGAACAGGCGCCCGCGTTCTTCGAAGTTCCTGAACATGTCGAGGCTGGCGCACGCCGGCGACAGCAGCACGGCATCACCCGCCTGGGCCAGTTCGGCGCATTGCTGCACGGCATCGTCGAGGGTTTTCACGCGGACCAGTTGCACACCATCGCCAAGGGCTTCGGCCAGGCGCTCGGCATCACGGCCAAGCAGTACCACAGCACGGCAGAAGCGCTGGACCGGCTCGCGCAGTGCAGCGAAGTCGGCGCCCTTGCCATCGCCACCGGCGATCAGCACCAGCTTGCCTTCGATATCGGCACCCAGGCCCTCGATGGCGGCCAGGGCAGCACCGACGTTGGTGGCCTTGGAATCGTCGTACCAGTTCACGCCGTTGCGCTCGCGCACCCACTGGCAGCGATGGGCCAGGCCACCGAACTCGCGCAGGGCTTCGAGCATCGGCTCGAACGGCAGGCCGGCAGCATGCCCCAGGGCCAACGCCGCCAAGGCATTGCTCTGGTTGTGGGCACCACGAATCTTCAGTTCGCGCACCGGCATCAGCGCCTGGAACTCGAATGCCAGGTACTTCTCACCGTCCACTTCGCGCAGGCCAAAGGCCTTGAAGTCTGGCTGGTTGAGGCCGAAGGTCCAGCATGGGCGGCCTTCGACCGGCAGTGGGCGGCTCAGGGCGTCCTGACGATTGACGACAACCTGTTTGGCGCCACGGAAGATCCGGTGCTTGGCCAGGTGGTAGGCCGGCAGGCCGCTGTAGCGGTCCATGTGGTCTTCGCTGATGTTCAGCACCGTGGCCACTTCGGCGTTGAGCTGGTCAGTGGTTTCCAGCTGGAAGCTGGACAGTTCCAGCACGTACAGCTCGACATCATCGGCCAACAAGTCCAGTGCCGGGGTACCGAGGTTGCCGCCCACCGCCACGCGCTTGCCGGCCTTGGCGGCCATTTCGCCAACCAGGGTGGTGACGGTGCTCTTGGCGTTGGAGCCGCTGATGGCAATGATCGGGGCCTTGGCGTAGCGGGCGAACAGTTCGATGTCACCGGACAGCTTCACGCCACGCGCGGCCGCCTGCTGCAGGGCCGGGGTGGCCAGGGCCAGGCCGGGGCTTACGTACAGCTCGTTGGCGCGGCACAGGAAGTCCACGTCCAGCTCACCACAGCGCACTTCCACCTGCGGGTAATCACGGCGCAGGGTGTCCAGTTCCGGCGGTTGCTCGCGGGTGTCGGCGACCGCAAAGGCAACGCCCCGGCTCGCCAGGAAGCGAACCAGGGACATGCCGCTCTTGCCGAGGCCGACAACGATGCGGAATTGGTCGGAAGCGATCAAAGACACGCTCATCTACCTCAGTTTCAGGGTTGCAAGGCCGATCAGCACCAGGATCACGGTGATGATCCAGAAGCGGACGATCACCCGTGGCTCTGGCCAGCCCTTGAGTTCAAAGTGGTGGTGGATCGGCGCCATGCGGAACACGCGCTTGCCGGTCAGCTTGAAGGAGGCAACCTGGATCACCACCGACAGGGTTTCCATGACGAACACGCCGCCCATGATGAACAGCACGATTTCCTGGCGAACGATCACGGCGATGGTGCCCAGCGCGGCGCCCAACGCCAGTGCGCCAACGTCACCCATGAACACCTGCGCCGGGTAGGTGTTGAACCACAGGAAGCCCAGGCCGGCACCGATCAGCGCGCCGCAGAACACGATCAGCTCGCCCGAGCCCGGCACATAGGGGATCAGCAGGTATTCGGCGAACTTCACGTTGCCCGACAGGTAGCAGAAGATGCCCAGGGCACCACCGACCATCACCGTCGGCATGATCGCCAGGCCGTCGAGGCCGTCGGTAAGGTTGACCGCGTTGCTCGAGCCGACAATGACGAAGTAGGTCAGCACGACGAAGCCGATGCCCAGCGGAATGGTGACATCCTTGACGAACGGCAGGATCAGCGTGGTTTCGACGCTGGTCGGTGCGGTCTTGTACAGGAAGATGGCGGCTGCCAGGCCGAACACCGACTGCCAGAAGTACTTCCAGCGGCTTGGCAGGCCGCGCGAATTCTTTTCGATCACCTTGCGGTAGTCGTCGACCCAGCCGATGGCACCGAATGCCAGGGTAACGATCAGCACCACCCACACGTAGCGGTTGGTCAGGTCGGCCCACAGCAGGGTGCTGACGGCGATGGCGGACAGGATCAGCGCCCCGCCCATGGTCGGGGTGCCGGACTTGGACAGGTGCGATTGCGGGCCGTCGTTACGCACGGCCTGGCCGATCTGGCGGATTTGCAGGGTACGGATCATCCACGGCCCCAGCCACAGCGCCAGGGACAACGCGGTCAGCACACCCAGAATCCCGCGCAGGGACAGGTACTGGAAGACCGCGAAGCCTTTGTGGAACTGTTGCAGATACTCGGCCAACAGCAGCAGCATTAATGTTTCTCCCCGCTGGCACCGCACAATGCCGCCACGACGTTTTCCATCGCAGCGCTGCGCGAGCCCTTGATCAAGATAGTGGTGTCGCTGGCATTCTCGGCGCCAACCGCGTCGATCAGTTCAGCTTGAGTAGCGAAATGGTGGCCATTGGCGCCGAACGCCTTGACCGCGTGTGTCATGTTGGTGCCCACCGCGTACAGGGCGTCTACCTTGCCACGCGCGTAGTCACCCACCTGACGGTGGCCTTCCTCCGCCCATTGCCCCAGTTCGCCGATATCCCCAAGCACCAGGATGGTGCGTCCGGAAAAGCCGGCGAGTATATCAATGGCTGCGCACATGGAGGTGGGATTTGCGTTGTAACTGTCGTCGATCACCCGCACGCCGTTCGGCGCGATCTGCGCCACGGTACGGCCCTTGACCGGTTGCACGGCAGCCAGGCCGGCGGCGATGCCGCTCAGGCTCAGACCAACGGCATGGGCAGCGGCGGCGGCGGCCAGGGCGTTGCTGACGTTATGCGTACCCAGCAGGTTCAACTGCACCGGCACCTTGCCATCAGGCCCATGCAGGGTGAACGACGGGCAGCCACGGGCATCACGGCCGATGTCACTGGCATGGAAGTCAGCCTGCGGGTTGTCCAGGGCAAAGCTGAGGATGCGGTGGTTGCCGGCACGTTTGCGCCAGATATCGAAGGCCTTGTCGGCCAGATTGAGGATGGCAGTGCCGCCCTCGCCCAGGCCTTCGAGAATCTCGCCCTTGGCTTCGACGATCTTTTCCGGGCCGCCGAACTCGCCAACGTGGGCGGTACCGGCGTTGTTGATGATGACCACCTGAGGCCGGGTCAGGCCGACGGTGTAGCGGATCTCGCCAATGCGCGAGGCGCCCAGCTCGATCACCGCGGCGCTGTGCTCTGGGGCGATCTCCAGCAGGGTCAGTGGCGCACCGAGGTCGTTGTTCAGGTTGCCGCGGGTGGCGTGCACCAGGCCACGGGTACGCAGGATGCTGGCGAGCATCTCCTTGACCGTGGTCTTGCCGCTGGAACCGGTGATGGCCACCACCGGCTTGTCGAAGGCAGCACGGTTCAGCGCGCCAAGCTGGCCGAGGGCCAAGCGGCAATCGGCCACCAACAGCTGCGGCAGGTCGACATCGGCCACTTCACGCTCGACCAGGGCCGCGACAGCGCCCTTGGCTTTTACATCGGCCAGGTAGTCGTGGCCATCGAAGCGCGGGCCGGCCAGGGCAACGAACAGCTGCCCGGCGCCAACACTGCGGCTGTCGATGCTGACGCCGGTGAACGTGGCGTCGGCACCGACTTGTTGACCACTCAGTGCTGTGGTCAGCTGGCTGAGTGACATCGGCTTAAGCATGTGGAGCCTCCCAGGCTGCAAGTGCCTTTTCGGCCTCGGTCAGATCGGAGAAGTCATGGCGCTCGCCATTGATCTCCTGGTAATCCTCGTGCCCCTTGCCGGCCAGCACGATCACATCGTTGGCAGCGGCGGTAGCGATCAGATGCGCGATGGCTTCGCCACGACCGGCAACGAACTCGACTTCGGCAGGCTTGGTGAAGCCCGGGCGGATGTCGTCAAAGATGCGCAGCGGGTCTTCAGTACGCGGATTGTCGTCGGTGACCAGCACGCGGTCAGCCAGGCGCTCGGCCACTTCGGCCATCAGCGGGCGCTTGCCGCGGTCACGGTCGCCGCCGCAGCCGAACAGGCACAGCAACTTGCCGTGGGCGTGCGGGCGCAGGGCTTCGAGTACTTTTTCCAGGGCGTCCGGGGTGTGTGCGTAGTCGACCACCACCAGCGGCTTGTCACCGCCTCCCAGGCGCTGCATGCGGCCGACCGGCCCCTGCAGCTGCGGGGTGACCTTGAGGATTTCATCCAGCGCATAGTCCAGCGCCAGCAGGGTCGCCACGGCGGCGAGCATGTTGCTCAGGTTGAAGCGGCCCAGCAACTGGCTACGCAGGGTACGTTCACCCTGGGCGGTGACCAGGGTGGCGCGCACGCCATCGTCATTGAACACGGCCTCACGGCAGAACAGCGAGGCCTCCGGGTTCTCCAGGCTATAGCTGAGCAACCGGGTCTCGATATGGTCGGCACTCGGGCGGCGGGCAAAGTCCGCGGCCAGGCGACGGCCAAAGTCATCATCCAGGTTGACCACCTGGCAACGCAGGCCCGGCCAGGCGAACAACTTGGCCTTGGCGGCCTCGTAGGCCTCCATGCTGCCGTGGTAGTCCAGATGGTCGCGGGACAGGTTGGTCATGACCGCGATGTCGAACTCCAGCGCGGCGACACGCCCCTGCTCCAGGGCATGGGAGGAAACCTCCATGGCCACGGCCTTGGCGCCGCCTTTCCTGAGGTCGTTGAGGGTCGACTGCACGGCGATCGGGTCGGGCGTGGTCAGGCGGCCACTCTGCAGCTCACCATAGAAGCCGGTACCCAGGGTGCCGATCAGGCCACAACGCTGGCCAAGCACGTCCAGCGCCTGGGCCACCAGCTGGGTGACGCTGGTCTTGCCGTTGGTGCCGGTCACGCCCACCAGGTTCAGCTGGCGGCTCGGCTCGCCATAGAAGCGACCTGCGATATCCGAAAGCTGGGCGATCAGGCCCTTGACCGGAATCAGCGGCACATCGGTGATTGGCAACACGCTCGCGCCCTGTTCTTCATAGGCCACGGCGGCAGCGCCACGGGCCAGGGCATCGGCGATATGCTCGCGGCCATCGACCTTGGCACCCGGCACGGCCAGGAACAGGTCGCCCGGGCGCACGTTGCGACTGTCCAGGGTCAGTTCACGGATCAGCGGGTCACGGCTGGCGTGAGCGAAAAGCTTGCTCAATGGCATTGTCATCATCCACGCCCTCCCTTGGCGGTTGCTGCTGCATTGACTTGCGATTGTTCGACGGGGGCTGGTGGCGGCAGGTTGTCTGGCGGCACGTTCATCAGGCGCAGTGTGCCGGACATGACCTTGCTGAACACCGGTGCCGAAACCAGGCCACCGAAGTAGCCGCCCTTGCCCGGTTCGTCGATGACCACGACGATGGCGTAGCGAGGGTCGCTCATCGGCCCGAAGCCGGCGAACAGTGAGCGGTAGGCGTTTTCGGTGTAGCCCTTGGACCCCACGGTGGCCTTGCGCGCGGTACCGGACTTGCCGGCCACGTGGTAGAACGGCACCTGGGCGCGGAACACGCCGCGCGGAGCTTCGATCACCTGCTGCAGCATGCCCTGAACGGTCTCGGCGGTTTCCTTCGGAATGGCCTGCACGGCTTCCGGGGCCTTGTCGACCTTGAGGATCGACAGCGGCACCATCTTGCCGTCGTTGGCCAGCGCCGCGTAGGCATGCACCAGCTGCAGGGCGGTCACCGACACGCCGTAGCCATAGGACAGGGTCGCGGTCTCGGCCTTGCGCCACTCGCGGTGGTTGGGCAGGTTGCCGACGCGCTCGCCGGGGAAGCCAAGGCCGGTGTACTGGCCCAGGCCGACCTGGGACATGACCCGGTAGATGGCCTCGCCACCGATGTCGAAGGCGATCTTGCTCATGCCGACGTTACTGGAGTTGATCAGGATGCCGGTCAGGTCGAGGATCGGGCCCTCGCTCTTGGACACGTCCTTGATGGTGTAGCGGCCGATCTGCAGGCTGCCGGGGTACACCTCGACCTTGTCGGTCGGCTTCCAGCGGCCACTCTGCAGCGCCGCGCTCATGGAGATCGGCTTGACCGTGGAGCCTGGCTCGAACACGTCGATGATCGCGCGGTTGCGCATGGCGGCCGGGAACATGCTGCGGCGGTTGTTGGGGTTGTAGGTCGGCTGGTTGACCATGGCCAGAACCTCACCGGTCTTGACGTCCATGATCACCAGGCTGCCGGCCTTGGCGTCCTGTTCGGCAATGGCGTTGCGCAGTTCGCGGGTGGCCAGGTACTGCAGGCGCAGGTCTATCGACAACGCCAAGGTCTTCCCTGCCTTGGCGTTCTTGGTTACCTGAATGTCCTTGATCAGCCGGCCGCGCCGATCCTTGATCACCTGCCGCTTGCCGGGTACACCGGCAAGCCACTCGTCATAGGCCAGTTCCACCCCTTCGCGACCGTGGTCATCGAGGTCGGTAAAGCCGACCATGTGCGCGGTGACATCACCGGCCGGGTAGAAGCGGCGGAATTCTTCCAGGCCGTATACACCCGGCACTTTCAGGTCGAGCACATGCTGGCCCTGCTCCGGGGTCAGGCCGCGGACCAGGTAGATGAACTCTTTGCCGGCCTGTTGGGTCAGGCGCTCGGTCAGTTGCTGCGGGTTCTGCCCCAGCGCGGCGGCCAGCTGTGGCCAGCGGTCTTTGGAGGCCTGCATTTCCTTGGGGTTGGCCCACAGGGTGGTGACCGGGGTGCTGACTGCCAGCGGTTCGCCGTTACGGTCGGTGATCAGCCCACGGTGCGCCGGGATAGGGATGTGACGCAGGCTGCGCGCATCGCCCTGGCCCTTGAGGAAGTCACGGTCGACCACCTGCAGGTCGATGATGCGCCAGCAAATGGCACCGACCATCAGCGCCAGCAAGCCGATCACCACGCGGAAGCGCCACGGGTAGAGTGCACCTTCGAGCTTCATCATGGCGCCACCATCCGTACTTCGTCAGCCGAAGGTACGCGCATCTTCAGTTGCTCGGAGGCCAGGTTTTCGATGCGGCTGGCGGCGGTCCAGGTGCTTTGTTCGAGGATCAGCCGGCCCCACTCGGCCTGGGCCTTGTCGCGCTCGTTCAACTCGCCGTACAGGGTATTGAGCAACTGACGGTTCCAGTGCGCGCTGTAGGACACGGCGATGGCCGAAATCAGCACGGCAACGAACAGCAGAAGCATCAGGAAGCTTCCGCCTGGCAAGGGTTTGGCAAACAGCCTGCTCACCGCAGTTTCTCCGCCACGCGCATCACCGCGCTACGCGACCGTGGGTTGGCCTTGAGCTCGGCTTCGGAGGCGAACTGGGCCTTGCCGATGAGCTTGATTTTCGGCTCGAAGACCTTGTGCTGAACCGGCAGGTTGCGCGGCAGGTTGTCGGCCTCTCCCTTGGCCAGCTTGCGCATGAACAGTTTGACGATGCGGTCTTCCAGCGAGTGGAAGCTGATCACCGCCAGGCGGCCCCCAACTTCCAGCGCATCGATCGCGGCCTCGAGGCCCGCCTCGAGGTCACCCAGTTCGTTGTTGACGTGAATGCGCAGGCCCTGGAAGGCGCGGGTCGCCGGGTTCTTGCCCTTCTCCCAGGCCGGGTTGGCCACCTTCAGCACCTCGGCGAGGTCACCGGTGCGGGTGAACGGTTGCTGTTCGCGGCGCTGCACCACGGCGCGAGCCATGCGCTTGGCGAAGCGCTCTTCGCCGTATTCCTTGAACACGCGGGCAATTTCTTCTTCAGGCGCAGTGGCGATGAACTCGGCGGCACTGATGCCCTGGCCCGGGTTCATGCGCATGTCCAGCGGGCCATCATTGAGGAAGCTGAAGCCCCGCTCAGGGTCATCCAGCTGCGGCGAGGAAACGCCCAGGTCCAGCAATACGCCGCTGACCTTGCCATCCAGGCCGCGCTCGGCCACTTCCGCGCCCAGCTCGGCAAAGCTGCGCTGCACAATGACAAAGCGGCCGTCTTCGGCCGCCAGCGCTTGCCCCGTGGCAATCGCCTGTGGATCTTTGTCGAAACCCAGCAGCCGCCCTTGCGGCCCGAGCTTGCTGAGAATCAACCGGCTGTGCCCGCCACGGCCAAAGGTGCCGTCCAGATAGCAACCGTCGGCGCGCAGGGCCAATGCCTCGACAGCTTCGTCGAGCAGGACGGTAATGTGGTTGAAGCCGCTATCTATGGTCACAGGATCAGGTCACGCAATTCGTCGGGCATGGCGCCCGGTTGTTGAATAGCTGCAAGGTCAGCTGCCGAAACCGCGTTCCAGGCATCCTCATCCCACAGCTGGAATTTGTTCAGTTGCCCCACCAGCATCGCCTTCTTGTCGAGCTTGGCGTACTCACGCAGACGGGGCGGCACCAGGAAACGCCCACTGCCATCGAGCTCCAGGTCAACCGCATTACCGATCAGCAAACGCTGCAGGCGGCGGTTTTCCTCACGCAACGATGGCAAGGCACGCAACTTGGCTTCTATCTGTTCCCACTCATCGAGGGGATAAACACACAAGCAGGGGTCAACGGCGTCGATGGTCACGATCAGCTGACCATTGCAACGCGAATCGAGCTCGTCACGGTACCGGCTCGGCATGGCGAGACGGCCCTTGGCATCGAGGCTGACGGCGTTGGCTCCGCGGAACACGGCTGCGATTCCCCACAATGTTAGCTTTTTTGTGCCAGAAAACCCACTTCATCCCACTTTCTGCCACTTGCGCACACTATAGGAATCCGCCCGCAGCACCGTCAAGGCACGTTCGGAAGGAAAAGCCTTACAGGACCGAGATTTAGCGCAATAAGGGAATGCGGAAGGATTACCAAGGAGAAAAAAACACGAGAAAAATCAAACCCACGCAAGCAGGTGGAGTTCGAAGTTAAAGTGATTTATCAAGAGTAAGATTTTTTCGGTATTACCAACGGGCATCTGCTATCGAATCAAGCAGGGAAGGAAAGGTGGAGAGTCGATCTGTAAGCCGGGTTTTGTCGAGGACAGTCATTCCTCTACGACGGCCATCGCTGGACGCCTCTAGCAACCTACCCGGTTCCGACGCGGGCCACGCCTGATGGAACCCTATTTGGTCTTGCTCCGAGTGGGGTTTACCTAGCCACGAACTGTTGCCAGCCGTGCGGTGCGCTCTTACCGCACCTTTTCACCCTTACCGGCACCGAAGTGCTTAGGCGGTTATTTTCTGTGGCACTTTCCGTAGGCTCGCGCCTCCCAGGCGTTACCTGGCACTCTGCCCTATGGAGCCCGGACTTTCCTCCCCCTGCTATTGCGGAACAAAAGCAGGCAGCGACTGTCCGATCGACTCTCCACCGCCAAGATTAACGGCACGCGCGCCCAAGGACAAGCAATACCGGCATTTATATCAATTAGCCACTACTCGGTTTTCTGCTTTTCCAGGGCAAGTTGATACAGCAGGTTCTTGCGCACCCCGGTAATTTCCGCGGCCAGCGCCGCCGCCCGCTTGAGCGGGAGCTCGGCCAGCAGCAGGTCGAGCACCCGCCGCGCCTCGGCACTGATCGCCTGCTCGCCCTCCGGCGCACTCCAGCCACCGACCAGCACCACGCACTCACCGCGCTGCTGGTTGCTGTCACCGGCAACGAATGCGCGCAGTTCGGCCAGGGGCAGGCCCTTGAGGGTCTCGAAGGTCTTGGTCAGCTCTCGCGCCAACAGCGCCGGGCGCTCGCCACCGAATACCGCCTCCATGTCTTCAAGGCACTCCAGGATACGGTGCGGGGCCTCATAGAAGATCAGCGTGCGCGGTTCCTCCTTTACCTGCTCCAGGCGCGCCCGACGCCCCGCCGCCTTGGCCGGCAGGAAGCCTTCGAAGATGAAGCGGTCCGACGGCAGGCCGGCCGCCGACAGTGCGGCGATCAGCGCGCAGGCGCCCGGCACCGGCACCACGTTCACCCCTGCAGCCCGCGCCTGACGCACCAGGTGGTAGCCCGGATCGGAAATCAGCGGCGTGCCTGCATCGGAAACCAACGCCACATTCTCACCCGCCAGCAACTTGGCAAGAAAACGCCCGCCCTCGTCACGCTCGTTGTGCTCATGGCAGGCCGCCAGCGGCGTGTCGATGCCGAAGTGCTGCAGCAGGCGGATCGAATGACGGGTATCTTCCGCCGCGATCAGGGCCACGTCCGCCAGCACCTTCAGCGCCCGAGCGCTCATGTCGTCGAGGTTACCGATGGGGGTTGCGACCACGTACAGCGTCCCCACGGTGGATTTCGAAGCCCCTGCCACATCAGTCACTGCGCACACCTGTCGTTCGGATCAAAGGCGCCATTGTAGCCCGAGCGCCTGCAACAGGGCGCAAAGAAACTCGCCGACGACCGATGGCAGGCCACCTATAGTGAAGGATCGACACGGCGACATCGCGCCCCGGCCAGCGCTTGGGTACAATTGCCGGCCACCTTGATCGAGTAACAGGACCTTTACATGATCGCTTGCCTGCGGCTGTTCACAGCCCTCTGCCTTGCCGCCCTGCTGGCAGCCTGTGCCAGCTCGCCCTCATCCAGCCTGGGCGAACTGCCACGCACCCCGGACGCCAGCATCGAGCAACTGCTCGAAAAGGCAGCTTCCAGCAAGTCCGCGGAAGACGCCGCCCTGCTGCGCCTGAGCGCAGCCGACCTGGCCTACAAGCAGAAGGACTTCCCACGCGCCGCACGTATCCTTGAGCAGGTGCCGCTGGACACGCTCAAGCCGGCCCAGCAAGTGTTCGCCAGCACCCTCGGTGCCGAGCTGGCCATGAGCCGCAACCAGCCCAAGGCTGCACTGACCGCCCTGGCTCACCCCAGCCTGCAACGCGTCGCCGAACTGCCAGAACAACAACAGGCGCGCACCTACAGCGTGCACGCAGCCGCCCTCGAAGCCGATGGCCAGGCCCTGGCCGCCGCGCAACAGCGCGTACTGCTGGCCCCGCTGCTCAGCGGCCAGGCCGCCAGCGCCAACAATGACGCCATTTGGGCCCTGGTCGCCTCGCTGCCGGCAGAGCAACTGCAGCAGCCAGGCAACGACCAGACCCTGGCCGGCTGGACCAGCCTGGCCTTCGCGGTAAAAAGCGCCGGCACCCTGGAGCAGCAGCAAGCGGCTATCGAAGCCTGGGTCAAGCAGCACCCGGACCACCCGGCCGCCCAGCAACTGCCGCTGGCGCTGACCAAGCTCAAGGAGCTGGCCAGCCAGCCGCTGACCAAGATTGCCCTGCTGCTGCCCCAGGAAGGCCCGCTGGCCGGTGTTGCCCGCGCCTTGCGTGACGGCTTCATGGCTGCGCACTTCCAGGCCCAGCAAGCCGGCCAGCAGGCGCCAGCCGTGCAGGTATTCGACAGCTCGCGCATCGGCTCGCTCGACGACTTCTATCGCCAGGCCCAGGCCGCTGGCGTACAGCTGGTCATTGGCCCGCTGGAAAAACCGCTGGTCAAGCAACTGGCTGCCAAGCCACAACTGCCGATCACTACCCTGGCCCTGAACTACGCCGACGCCGGCCAGAAGGCTCCGCCGCAGCTGTTCCAGTTCGGCCTGGCTGCCGAAGACGAAGCCCGTGAAGTGGCACGCCGCGCCCGCGCCGATGGCATGGTCCGCGCCGTAGCCCTGGTGCCGAGCGGCGAATGGGGCGACCGCGTGCTTGCCGCCTTCCGCCAGGACTGGGAGGGCAACGGTGGCACCCTGCTCGCCGCCGAGCGCATCGCCCAGCCGGTCGCCCTGGCCCAGCAGATTGCCGACCTGTTCCAGCTGCGCCAGAGCGAGGGCCGCGCCAAGAGCCTGCAGAGCACGGTAGGCGGCAGCATCGCCGCACAGCCGTCGCGCCGCCAGGACATCGACTTCATCTTCCTCGCCTCGACCCCGCAACAGGCCCAGCAGATCAAGCCGACCCTGAACTTCCAGTACGCCGGTGACGTACCGGTCTACGCCACCTCGAACCTGTACAGCGCCAGTGGTGACGTCAACCAGTACAACGACATGAACGGCATCCGCTTCTGCGAAACGCCGTGGCTGCTCGACACCAGCAACAGCCTGCGCCAGCAGGTCGTGCAGCAGTGGCCGCAAGCCGCCGGCAGCCTGGGCCGCCTGTATGCCATGGGCATCGATGCCTACAGCCTGGCGCCACGCCTGGGCCAGCTGAAAGCGCTGCCGGACAACCGCGTACTGGGCCTTTCGGGCAGCCTGAGCATGAACGCCAACCAGCGCGTCGAACGCCAGTTGCCCTGGGCCGAGTTCTCCGGCGGCCAGGTCCAGCGCCTGCCTGACACCCCTCGCTGATGGCAGCAGCGTCGCCCACCCGCGCCGGGCAGGCAGCAGAAACCCGGGCCCTTGAGTACCTTCAAGGGCAGGGTCTGCAACTGCTGGCGCGCAACTGGCGATGCAAAGGTGGAGAGCTTGATCTGGTCATGCTCGACGCCGATACAGTAGTATTCGTCGAAGTCCGCTACCGGTTGCACGCGGGCTTCGGTGGCGCCCTCGGCAGTATCGACGGGCGCAAGCAGAAACGGTTGGTGCTCGCCGCCAGCCTGTTCCTGCAGAAGGAGCCCCACTGGGGCAACCACCCCTGCCGCTTCGACGTAGTCGCCCTGCAGGGCAGCCACCATGCAGGCAGACCGCTTCAATGGCTGAAAAATGCCTTCGAATGCTGAACCCACTCCGATTTTTTTGCTCTATGTTTCGCGGGCTGGTCGTTGTTGCGCGTAGCAAAGGCCACCGCCCCATTTAAGGTCACCAGATGGACATGCAATCCCGAATTCGCCGGCTGTTCCAGGCCAGCATCGATACCAAGCAACAGGCAATGGACATCCTGGCACCGCACATCGAGCAGGCCAGCCTGGTCATGGTCAACGCGCTGCTCAACGAGGGCAAGATGCTCGCCTGCGGCAACGGCGGCTCGGCCGGCGATGCCCAGCATTTTTCCTCGGAGCTGCTCAACCGCTTCGAGCGCGAACGCCCGAGCCTGCCGGCCATCGCGCTGACCACCGACAGCTCGACCCTGACCTCGATCGCCAACGACTACAGCTACAACGAAGTCTTTTCCAAGCAGATCCGCGCCCTGGGCCAGCCCGGCGACGTTCTGCTGGCGATTTCCACCAGCGGCAACTCGGCCAACGTCATCCAGGCGATCCAGGCCGCACATGACCGCGAAATGATTGTCGTAGCATTGACTGGCCGTGACGGCGGCGGCATGGCTTCGCTGCTGCTGCCCGAAGACGTGGAAATCCGCGTACCTTCGACGGTTACCGCACGCATCCAGGAAGTCCACCTGCTGGCGATCCACTGCCTGTGTGATCTGATCGACAGCCAACTGTTCGGGAGTGAAGAATGACCCCTATGCGCCTCGGCCTGATGGCCCTGACCCTGTGCCTGAGCGTCACCGGTTGCAGCTCGGTACTGACCTCTACCCGCAATTCGCCGATCGAAGATGATCGCGGCACGCGCACCATCGGCAGCAAGATCGACGATTCGCTGATCGAAACCAAGGCCTCGGTCAATATCGCCAAGGCCAGCCCTGACCTGGACAAAGGTTCGCACATCGTTGTCAGCAGCTACAACGGCATCGTCCTGCTGGCCGGCCAGACCCCACGCGCCGACCTCAAGAGCCTCGCCGAGCAGACCGCCAGCCAGGTGCAGCGGGTCAAGAAAGTGCACAACGAACTGCAGGTGATGCAGCCCTCTTCCATCCTGGCGCGCAACAACGACGCCTGGTTGACCACCAAGATCAAGGCCCAGATGCTGACCGACAATGCCGTCCCCAGCTCGCGCATCAAGGTGATTACCGAGAACGGCATCGTCTACCTGCTCGGCCTGGTGACCCAGCAGGAGGCCAACTCGGCCACTGCCGTGGTACAGGGTGTGTCGGGCGTGCAGAAGATCGTCAAGCTGTTCGAGTACATCGACTGATTCACAGATTGCCTGTGCCGGCCTTTTCGCGGGCAAACCCGCGAAGAGGCCAGCACAGGCAACAACACTGCCCCACCTTTCGTAAACCCAGGAAACACCGCATGAAAAAGCTTCTGCTGCCCGCCCTGCTGTTCGGCACTTTCGCCACCCTGGCCGGCTGCTCCACCCCAAGCCTGATCACCCTCAACGATGGCCGTGAAATCCAGGCCGTCGACGCACCGAAGTTCGACCGCGACGCCGGCTTCTACGAGTTCCAGCAACTCGACGGCAAGCGCACCCGCATCAACAAGGACCAGGTACGCACCATCAGCGACCTGTAACCCAAAGTTGGCGGCAAAGAAAAAGGCGATCCGGTTGGATCGCCTTTTTTGTCACTTGACCACTTTCAGGCTTGGTCGCCCAGTCGGACGCGGCGGCTGGCCGCCCCCTTCCGGCGGGCCATCGTCATCCGGCTGTACATCATCGTCCTCAAGGTCGTCGCCATCCGGCGACTCCAGTTCGAAGACCATACCCTGGCCATTTTCGCGGGCGTAGATGCCCAGGATGGCGCCAACCGGCACGAACAGCGAGTGAGCCACGCCGCCGAAACGGCCCTCGAAGCTGACCGCATCGTTGTCCATGTGCAGGCTGCGCACGGCGCTTGGCGAGATATTCAAGACGATCTGGCCATCACTGGCGAAACCGTCCGGCACCTGGACTTTCGGGAACTCGGCATTGACCAGCATATGGGGCGTGCAATCGTTGTCGACGATCCACTCGTACAGTGCTCGAACCAGATAGGGGCGACTGGAGTTCATCAACGGCTCCTTAAAGCTTGCGCATTTCACGTTCTACGGAGGACAGGCTCGCCTGGAAAGGCTCGCGGGCGAACTGCCGCTCCATGTAATCCAGCAGCGGCTTGGCTTGCCGCGGCAACTCGATTCCCAACACCGGCAAACGCCAGAGTATGGGCAGTAGACAACAATCGACCAGGCTTTGCTCCTCGCTCATGAAACAGGCGAACTCGCCGAACAATGGCGAGACCCCGGTCAGGCTTTCGCGCAAGGCCTTGCGCGCCTCGGCACGAGCAGCCTCGCTGCTACGCGGGTCGAGCACGGTATCGGCCAGGGCACACCAGTCGCGCTGGATACGGTGCATCAGCAAACGGCTGTTGCCGCGCGCAACGGGGTACACCGGCATCAACGGCGGATGCGGGTAACGCTCCTCGAGGTATTCCATCACCACGGTCGATTCATACAACGCCAGGTCACGATCGACCAGGGTCGGCACGCTGCCGTAAGGGTTCACCTCGACCAGCTTGGGTGGCAGGCGACCAGGGTCGACATCGATGACCTGCACGCTGATGCCCTTCTCGGCGAGCACAAGGCGTACCCGATGAGAATAGTGATCAGCGGGGTCGGAATAGCAGGCTAACCTGTTGGTTGCGCCCATGTAGCGGCTCCTCGCACGGGATGCTTGTGAAACTGTAAATGAAAACGCGCCCGTGGTGACCTGGCAGATCTGCCAAGCCACCACGGGCGCGTTCAACAACCAGAAACTACTGCGTGATCAGTGCACGTCCTTCCAGTATTCACGCTTGAGCAAGTAGGCGAATACGAAGAAGAAAGCCAGGTACAGCAACACGTAGGTACCGATGCGCTGGCTTTCCAGTTTGACCGGGTTGGCCGAATAGGCCAGGAAGGTCACCAGGTTCTTGACCTTCTCGTCGAACTGCTCGGTCGTCAGGGTACCGGAATTCGGCGTAATGGTCAGCTGGTCGCAGGCTTCATGGGTTATCGGGGTGCCGGTCAACGGGTCGAATTGCTTCTTGCCATCGATCACGGTCTGCACCTGCTTGCAACCAACATGCTGGTTGCCCTGCAGGCCAACCAGTACGTTGGGCATGCCGACGTTCGGGAACACCTTGTTGTTCACCCCGTAAGGCCGCGACGGGTCCTCGTAGAAGCTGCGCAGGTAGGTGTACAGCCAGTCGGTGCCACGCACCCGGGCAACCAGGGTCAGGTCGGGCGGTGCCGCACCGAACCAGGTCTTGGCGTCACTGGGCTTCATGCCGATCTGCATGTGGTCACCGATCTTTGCCCCCGTGAACACCAGCTTCTCCAGCATCAGCTCGTGCGGGATGCCCAGGTCATCGGCCACCCGCTCGTAACGCTGGAACTTGGCACTGTGGCAACCCATGCAATAGTTGGCAAAGGTACGCGCACCGTCCTGCATGGCGGCCTTGTCACTCAGGTCGATGTCGACCTTGTCCAGCTCCAGGCCGGGTTCGGCCGCGAAGGAAAAGGCAGGCATCACTGCCAGCAAAAATACTGCAATCAACTTTTTCATCAGCCAGTCACCCTTTCCGGAACCGGTTTGGTCTTCTCGAGCCTTGTGTAGAACGGCATCAGCAGGAAGTAGGCGAAGTACAACACCGTGCACACCTGCGACAGCAAGGTACGCCCAGGTGTCGGCGCCAGTACGCCCAGCACGCCGAGGATGACGAAGGCCACGCAGAACACCAGCAGGAAGAGCTTGCTGATCCAGCCCTTGTAGCGCATTGAACGCACCGGGCTGCGGTCGAGCCAGGGCAGCACGAACAGCACGGCAATCGCCGCACCCATGGCGATAACACCCATCAGCTTGTCAGGTACCGCACGCAAGATCGCGTAGAACGGTGTGAAGTACCACACAGGCGCAATGTGCTCTGGAGTCTTGAAGGCGTTGGCCTGCTCGAAGTTCGGTTTTTCCAGGAAGTAACCGCCCATTTCCGGGAAGAAGAACACCACGGCGCAGAACACGAACAGGAACACCACCACGCCGACAATGTCCTTGACGGTGTAGTACGGGTGGAACGGGATACCGTCCAGCGGGATACCGTTTTCGTCCTTTTTCTTCTTGATGTCGACGCCATCGGGGTTGTTCGAACCCACTTCGTGAAGGGCAAGGATGTGCAGCACCACCAGGCCGAGAATCACGATTGGCAGGGCGACCACGTGCAGGGCGAAGAAGCGGTTCAGGGTGATGCCCGAGATCAGGTAGTCACCGCGGATCCACTGGGTAAGGTCGCCACCGATCACCGGGATGGCACCGAACAGCGAGATGATCACCTGGGCACCCCAGTACGACATCTGGCCCCACGGCAGCAGGTAGCCCATGAACGCTTCGGCCATCAGCGCCAGGTAGATCAGCATGCCGAACAGCCATACCAGTTCACGCGGCTTCTGGTAGGAGCCGTAGAGCAGGCCTCGGAACATGTGCAGGTAGACCACGATGAAGAACGCCGATGCACCGGTGGAGTGCAGGTAGCGCAGGATCCAGCCGTATTCCACGTCACGCATGATGTACTCGACCGAGGCGAACGCCTCTTCCGCCGAGGGCGTGAAGCTCATGGTCAGCCACACACCGGTGACGATCTGGTTGACCAGCACCAGCAGCGCCAGGGAGCCGAAGAAGTACAGGAAGTTGAAGTTCTTGGGCGCGTAATACTTGCTCAGGTGGTCTTCCCACATCTTGGTGGCGGGGAAGCGAGCATCAATCCAGTCCATGAACTTGCTCATCATGCGTTCTCCTGGTCAACGCCGATGACGACGATCTCGTCCGACTCGTAAGAGTGCGGTGGCACGGGCAGGTTGAGAGGCGCCGGCTGCGACTTGTAGACACGGCCAGCCAGGTCGTAGTGGGAGCCGTGGCACGGGCAGAAATAGCCACCGACCCATTTCGGGCCGAGGTCGGCGGGTGCGACTTCCGGGCGGAAGGTAGGCGAGCAGCCCAGGTGCGTGCACAGGCCGACGAGGATGAGGATTTCCGGTTTGATCGAACGAACCTGCGGATCGACGTAGGTCGGCTGCACCGAGGCCTTGGACTCGGGGTCAGCCAGATCACCGACGACTTTTTTCAGGTTGCCGAGAATCTCGTCCGTTCGCCGCACGATGAACACAGGCTGGCCACGCCACTCGGCCACCATCTGCTGCCCGGCCTCGACCTTGGCGATATTGACCTTCACCGGTGCACCCGCGGCTTTCGCCTTGGCACTGGGAAACCATGACCCCACGAACGGTACCGCAGCCCCCACTGCCCCCGCCGCCCCGACTACGGATGTCGCGGCTACGAGGAAGCGGCGCCGGCCTGCGTTGACGCCGTCATTGCTCATTCAGTCCTCTCCCATCAGCTTGCTTGGCCTGTTGAACCAGACCCTGTACTTAGGTTGTGTCAATGGCGCTAAAAATTGGCCGCCATGGTAAGAAACAAATCCACACACTGACAAGGTGATTACCCCAACCAGGGGCGACTACCCGTGCTTTGCTTGATCTGCGTCTATGCGACAAGTGGTCACTGACATGCTGACAGGTTAGTTCAAGACATAAAAAAAGCCCGGTTCCAAGGAACCGGGCTTTTTTCGACTGCCGAAGCGGTATTAACGCTTGGAGTACTGAGGACGCTTACGCGCTTTACGCAGACCCACTTTCTTACGCTCGACTTCACGAGCGTCGCGGGTGACGTAGCCAGCACGACGCAGAGCGCCACGCAGGGTTTCGTCGTATTCCATCAGAGCGCGGGTGATACCGTGACGGATCGCACCGGCTTGACCGCTGACACCACCACCGGAAACGGTGACGTAGATGTCGAACTTCTCAACGGTTTCGGTCAGCTCGAGCGGCTGACGAACAACCATGCGAGCGGTTTCGCGACCGAAGAACACGTCCAGAGAACGGTTGTTGATGGAAATGTTACCAGTACCCGGACGCAGGAATACGCGAGCGGTTGCGGTCTTGCGACGGCCAGTGCCGTAGTTTTGAGTCGCCGACATAATGAACTATCCCGTTAGATCTTCAGTTCTTGAGGCTGCTGAGCAGTGTGTGGGTGAGCAGCACCCGCGTACACTTTCAGCTTGCGGTACATGTCGCGACCCAGCGGGTTCTTCGGCAGCATGCCTTTGACCGCAGTTTCGATAACACGCTCAGGGGCCTTGGCGATCAACTTCTCGAAGTTGATTTCCTTGATGCCGCCCGGGAAACCGGAGTGGGAGTAGTACATCTTGTCGGAAGACTTGGCACCAGTCACACGAACCTGTTCAGCGTTGATAACGACGATGTAGTCGCCGGTGTCAACGTGAGGGGTGTATTCTGGTTTGTGTTTGCCACGCAGACGGCTAGCGATTTCGGTAGCCAGACGACCCAGGGTCTGGCCAGCGGCGTCGACTACGAACCACTCGCGCTTTACTGTTTCCGGTTTAGCAGTAAAAGTTTTCATTCTCTAAAGCCTCAGAGGCCGCCCAGCGAAAAATAGACGGCGAATCTTACTGGATAGTGCACAGCTTGCCAAGGGCAAGCGCGCAGCCGAACGCTGACGCTTTGGGGGCTCGGGTCAGGCACGCCAATGTTCGACGGGGTTCTTCCTGCGTGGTGGTGCATCACTTCCGCCACACGGAGAGGTGCCGAATTATCCAGATTGCGCGAAAAATTTCAACCTGCTTTGATGAGCTTCTTTGCCAAGGAGTGTCTACCCGATGGAATACCGCCAGCTCGGCCGTACCGACCTCACCGTCAGCGCCCTGTGCCTGGGCACCATGACCTGGGGCGAACAGAACGTCCAGGCCGAGGCCTTCGAGCAGATTGCCCGGGCCAAGGCCGCGGGGGTCAACTTCATCGACACCGCCGAGATGTACCCGGTGCCGCCCCGCCCCGAAACCTATGCCGCCACCGAGCGCATCATCGGCAACTGGTTCCGTGACAATGGCGATCGCGACGACTGGGTGCTGGCCAGCAAGGTCGCCGGCCCCGGCAACGGCATCAGTCACATCCGCGACGGCCAGCTCAAGCATAACCGCCAGCACATCGTCGCGGCGCTGGACGAGAGCCTCAAGCGCCTGCAGACCGACCGCATCGACCTGTACCAGCTGCACTGGCCCGAGCGCAGCACCAACTTCTTCGGCAAGCTGGGCTACCAGCACCTGCCACAGGACCACTTCACCCCGTTGGAAGAAACCCTCGAAGTGCTCGACGAGCAGGTGCGCGCGGGCAAGATCCGCCACATCGGCCTGTCCAACGAAACGCCGTGGGGCACCATGAAGTTCCTGCAACTGGCCGAAAGCCGCGGCTGGCCACGGGCGGTATCGATCCAGAACCCGTACAACCTGCTCAACCGCAGCTTCGAAGTGGGCCTGGCGGAAGTGGCCATCCGCGAACAGTGCGGCCTGCTGGCCTATTCGCCGCTGGCGTTCGGCATGCTTTCCGGCAAATACGAGAACGGCGCACGCCCGGAAAAGGCACGCCTGACCCTGTTCAGCCGCTTTGCCCGCTACTCCAACCCACAGACTGTGGCGGCCTGCAGCCGCTATGTGCAACTGGCCCGCGAACATGGCCTGGACCCGGCGCAGATGGCCCTGGCGTTCGTCACCCGGCAGCCGTTCGTGACCAGCAACATCATTGGTGCGACCAGCCTCGAGCAGCTGGACAGCAACCTGGCCAGCCTCGAGCTGAGCCTCAGTGATGAACTGCTGGCGGCGATCGAGGCGATTCACCAAGAGCAGCCGAACCCGGCGCCTTGAGCCGACCCTGTGCCGGTTTCTTCGCGGGCGAGCCCGCGAAGAAACACGCGCAGTCCGGCAGGCTAGACACAATCGCCAAAAAATAAGACGATCCAGCCGGTGATTGACCACTCTACCCTATAAGAACAATGACAATGATGTTTACCCAACCCCCCGCGTCGCTGCGGCGCGTCAGCATCCTGGCCATTGACAAGGTGTTCGCTTCGACCTTGATGCAGGCCAAGGACTTCTTCCACCTCGCCAGCTTGCGCTACGGCAAACAGCTGGGCCTGGGCCTGCAGCCCATGTTCGAGATCCGCCTGGTGAGCCCGGACGGCCAGCCCGTGGACAGCTTCAGCCATGTGCAACTGCCGGTCGACGGCGGCCTGGACGACGCCGATGTGATCATCCTCCCGGCTTTCTGGGACGACTTCGACAACCTGCTGCAACGTTATCCACAGGTGCTGCCGTGGCTGCGTGAACAGCATGCCCGCGGCGCGGTGCTGTGCGCCGAGGCCAGTGGCGTGTTCTGGCTGGCCGAATCCGGCCTGCTCGACGGCAAGGAAGCGACCACCTACTGGCGCTTCTTCACCAGCTTTGCCGAACGCTTCCCGAAGATCCGCCTGAACCAGGACAAGCACCTGACCGACGCCGACAATATCTATTGTGCTGGCGGCGCCACTTCAGCCTGCGACCTGTACATCTACCTGATCGAACGCTTCTGCGGCGCCAACGTGGCCCGCGCCGTGTCCCGCGACATCCTCTACGAAGTACAGCGCAACTACACCCCCGGGCGCATGGGCTTTGGCGGGCAGAAGCTGCACCAGGACCTGATCATCCTGCAGATCCAGCATTGGCTGGAGGAACACTTCGCCGACAAGTTCCGCTTCGAGGACGTGGCTCGCAACCACGGCATGAGCATTCGCAACTTCATGCGCCGCTTCCAGGGCGCGACGGGGGACAAACCGCTGCACTACCTGCAACGGTTGAGGATCGAGACGGCCAAGGGGTTGCTGTCGAGCACGCGCAAGAGCATCAAGACCATCAGTTACGAGGTCGGCTATGACGATGCCAGTTTCTTTGCGCGGCTGTTCCGCCAGCACACCGAGTTGTCGCCGAACCAGTATCGGCAGCAGTTCATGCAGGAGGCTTGAGGCCTTCCGGGGCTGCTTTGCAGCCCCGGATTCTCAGGGCTTGTGCGCCCGCGCCAGGAACTCGTGCGACTGCATCTCCAGCAAGCGGCTCAGGGTGCGCTGGAACTCGAAGGCCAAGCGCCCGCCGGTATACAGGTCCTTGAGCTCCACCTCGGCCGAGATGATCAGCTTGACGTTGCGGTCGTAGAACTCGTCCACCATGTTGATGAAGCGGCGGGCGATGTCGTCGGTGGTGACGCCCATCTGCTCCACGTTGCTCAACAGCACGGCATGGAAGATCTTGCCCAGCTCGATGTAGTCGTTCTGGCTACGAGGGCCGTCGCACAGCGCGCGGAAGTCGAACCAGGCCACGTCGTCACAGGTCAGCAGGGCCTGGATCGGGCGATTCTCGATCATCAGCACGTCGTTCTCGACCGCCTGGGTGCACTCAGGAGTCAAGGCCTTGAAGCTGGCGCGCAGGCTCTGGTGCGCCGCCTCATCGAGCGGGTAGTGGTACAGTTCGGCCTGCTCGAGGTGACGCAGACGATAGTCGACCCCGCTGTCGACGTTCACCACGTCGGTGTACTGCTTGATCATGGCGATGGCCGGCAGGAAGCGCGCGCGCTGCAGGCCGTCCTTGTACAGGCCGTCGGGCACGATGTTGGAGGTAGCCACCAGCGATACGCCGTTCTTGAACAACTCTTCCATCAGGGTGCCGAGGATCATCGCGTCGGTAATGTCCGACACGAAGAATTCGTCGAAGCAGATCACCTTGGCTTCTTCGCTGAAGCGCCTGGCGATGATGGTCAGCGGGTTCTTCTCGCCCTTGAGGGTTTTCATTTCCTCGTGCACACGCTTCATGAAGCGGTGGAAGTGCGTGCGCATCTTCTGCTTGAACGGCAGCGCCTCGAAAAAGGTATCGACCAGGTAGGTCTTGCCGCGCCCTACCCCACCCCAGAAGTACAGGCCCTTGACCGGGGTCTGCTCCTTCTTGCCGAACAGCTTGCCGAACACGCCCGGCTTGTTGTTCTGCGCGTGTACCAGGTCGTCGTACAGGCGCTGCAGGTGACGCACCGCAGTTTCCTGCGCCGCGTCATGGAAGAAGTCGGGACGTTTCAGATCTGCTTGATATCGTTCTAGGGGCGTCATGATTCGTTAGCGAGGCAACAAAAAACGGGCCGTCACTGTAGCGACAGGCCCGCTTAATGGCAATGCGACTTGCGTCAATATGCCTCATCCAGACCAACTAAGTGCTGGATGGCACCGGCTTTGCCGGTGTTCGCGGGTAAACCCGCTCCTACAGGCGAAATGCCTCAGTCCTGTTGTGGCTGAAGCGCTGCACGCAGGCTTTGAATGGCTGCATCACGGGCTTCGGCGCTGTCGAACTGCGGTCCGTCGGCAACCTGTTCGCCGTTCAGCCACAGGCCAAAGCCCAGGCCTTCGACGCGCACATCCGCCTCGCCACCCTGCTGCAACTGCTTGCTCACGGCGCCGGCGCTCTTGCCGTCGGCGAAGCTGCGCGACAGCAGCAGTTGTTCACCGTCGGCGGCCAGCAGACGGAAGCGGAAGCTGCCGTCTTCGTCACGGAAGCTGACAAAACGTGCACTCTTGGCGGCCTTCTTCTTCACTTCGGTGCTGGCCTGCACGCTGCTGCGGAACGAACGCAGGCCAACGGCCTCGCGCAGCTGCTCGAGGAACGGCGTGGCGATCTTGCGGGCCTTGGCGGCGCCGGCCAGCAGGATGTCTTCCAGGTCCGCCGGGCGGGCGATCAGCTGGTGGTAGTACTCGCGCTTCTCGGCCAGCTGGCCATCCAGCAGCTGGAACAGCCGCTGCTTGGCTTCACCCCAGCCCAGGCCCTGCAGCAGCTCTTCACGGAACTCGGCGCACTGCGCCGGCGTCGAGAAGGCCTGGAACAGGGTGAACAGGTGCGCGTTGTCCGGGTCTTTCGCTTCGCCAGGCGCACGCGAGTCGGTGACAATGCGCGAGATGGCGTCCTTCATGTCCTTGGCGCTGGTGAACAGCGGGATGGTGTTGTCGTAGCTCTTGGACATCTTGCGCCCGTCCAGGCCCGGCAGGGTCGCCACGCTCTCCTCGATCACCGCTTCCGGCAGGGCGAAAAAGTCCTTGCCCTGGCCGAACAGGTGATTGAAGCGCTGGCCGATGTCGCGGGCCATTTCCACGTGCTGGATCTGGTCACGGCCGACCGGCACCTTGTTGGCGTTGAACATCAGGATGTCCGCGGCCATCAGCACCGGGTAGCTGTACAGGCCCATGGTCACGCCGGCATCCGGGTCTTCGCCGTTTTCCAGGTTCTTGTCCACCGAAGCCTTGTAGGCATGCCCGCGATTGAGCAGTCCCTTGGCGCTGACGCAGGTCAGCAGCCAGGTCAGCTCGGGGATTTCCGGGATGTCGGACTGGCGGTAGAAGGTCACCTTGTCCGGGTCGAGGCCACCGGCCAGCCAGGTGGCGGCGATTTCCAGGCGCGAACGCTGGATGCGCAGCGGGTCGTCGCACTTGATCAGGGCGTGGTAGTCGGCCAGGAAGTAGAACGAGTCGACACCGGGCTGCTGGCTGGCACGGATCGCCGGGCGAATGGCGCCGGCGTAGTTGCCCAGGTGCGGAGTGCCGGTGGTGGTGATACCGGTAAGAATGCGCGTGGTCATGGGTGTTCGCTTATTCAGGCTTGGCTCAGTTCGAAAGGCGCGGCAGCAGCAGATCCTTCAGATCGGTCAGCTTGCCATGGAAGAAGTGTCCGCATTCTGCCACTTTCAGCAGCTCATGGGGGCGCGACAGGCTGTCGGACCAATCGTAAACCAGCTGCGGCGCGACGACTTCGTCGGCGTCCGGCTGCACCACGGTGATCGGGCAGCGCTGCGGCAGCGGGAACTCCGCCGTCAGGCGCATGACCGCCGGGGCGATCATGAACAGCTGTTGCAGCTCTACTCCGGCAGCTTCCAGGCGGCCGGCCAGGCTGGTGGCGACGAAGCCGCCGAACGAGAAACCCATCAGCACCAGCGGCAGGCCCAGGTGCTTTTCGCGCAACCAGGCCGCAGCGGCCTCGGCATCGGCCACTTCCCCAGCGCCCATGTCATGACTGCCGGCGCTCTGCCCGACGCCACGGTAGTTGAAACGCAGGGTCACATAGCCGGCGTCACGGGCGGTGCGCTGCAGGGTCGAGACCACCTTGTTGAGCATGGTGCCGCCCTGGACCGGGTTGGGGTGGCAGATCAGCACCACGCCACGGGCATTGGCCACGTCCAGGTACAAGGCTTCCAGCTGGCCACTGGGGCCATCGATGAACAAGGGGGTTTCGCGGACAAGCAAGGCACTACTCCGTGACCTCGGGAGGGGTCGATTCGTCTAGGTGAGGAATTCTGTTCTGATTTGCGATCGCTCGCGGTATACAGCGCAGGTCTGAGCCGTTAACGTAAAGCAAAGCCGTTTATAGAGGAAGGACTCGTGGAACTCTCGCTCCTTGTTTGGTTGTTGCCGACCCTGGCCCTGGTCATCGGCGTGGTAGTCGGTTTCGTCGTCGCTCGCCTGCTGCCCAATGCCGCGCCGAGCAGCACCCAGCGTCAGCTGGATGACATCCAGAAGCGTTTCGACAGCTACCAGAACGAAGTGGTCACCCACTTCAATAGCACCGCCGTGCTGGTCAAGAAACTGACCCAGAGCTACCAGGACGTCCAGGACCACCTGGCCGAAGGCGCCAACAGCCTGGCCCTTGATGACGTCACGCGCCAGCGCCTGCTGGCCGCCCTGCACTCCGAAGGCAGCCAGGGCCCACGCGACCGCCTGACCCCACCGAAGGACACCGCCGAAGTGCCACGCGACTACGCGCCGAAAGCGCCGAACGCGCCGGGCATGCTCGACGAGAGCTACGGGCTCAAGCGTTGATCTGCCGAACATGACAAAGGCCTCGCAAGAGGCCTTTTTTGTGGGCTGGATTCACTGGCCTCTTCGCGGGCACGCCCGCTCCCACAGGTACGCCACCGCATCCGAAATCTGCGCAATGCCTGTGGGAGATTGCCCAGCCCTTGGCCTGCACTGTCGCGTAGATAACTGAAATTGCGAGCAATCCCACAGGGCCCCTGCTAACTCAATGAGTTATGGGCAGTTCTATGAAAGGGGCGTGCCCGCGAAGAGGACCGCCCAGGCAACCTAGCTGCAAGCCTTTAACGCCTGCTCGACATCCGCCAGCAGGTCCTCCACATCTTCCAACCCCACCGACAAGCGCACCAGCCCCTCCGATATCCCGTGATGCGCCCGCTCCTTCGCAGTATGGCTGGATTGCGTAATGCATCGCCCAGCCTGCCTTGATGCGCCCAAGCAGCAAGATCCTACAAATCATCAGGTGTGGTCCTACACCCTGTTTGGCCGCTCTTCTGACATACAAAAAAGTCGTCATTAGGCACACTATAAAAACATTCAGAACGGCCTATGGCATAAGAATATTGAAACACCCTCTCATGTCCATTCGCGTAACCAAGAGCGCTCGCAGGGCTTCCCTACTGAAATTTTCAATAACCCACTCAGAGATGACATATGGGTATTGAACTTCCGGCTTTGTATATCTATCCAAATAATTACGGCACAAGTCGTCCTAATGGCTTACAAACACCACACCCCGCAGCCATGATAGGTCGTGCCATTGAGGAGCGTAGCGCTGGCTATGCACAAGGCCACTGGAGGGAAAGGCTAAACCTGCATCCTCCTAAAATGCAGTACACCCGTCCCATCGCTTTTACGCTTGACGGTTTCCTGATTCGTGAACTCAAAGCTGGGTCTGGTGCAGACGCAATAATGCTGGCCAATTCGAGCATCAGTATTCCAGATGCTTGGAACAAAGCATTTGAGTACACCAAAGCAAATCTTGATACTGCCCCCTTAGCTCAACCTATTGAATTTTCTGGGGGGTGGTTCACTCCGTTCAGAGCAATTTCACACTGGCTTTTAGGGAAAGGGCAGCAGGCTAAAGTCAACATAAACAATATAGGCATCGCACCCGAATTGCATAAAATCCCTCAACTACAGGCAACATTCGCTAGAGCAAGCGCAGGCACTAGTCGGATTGATGTCACCTTCCCATATAACACAGGCGGATAGTAATATATCACGCATCTACCTAGGTTCTATTACCCTACGAGTTATTGGCGACCTGAATAAGGGTAGTGACGGAAAGCTCATTTTCGTCGGTGTGGTTCGCGCCTATTCGGATAAATATGATGCAAATGCGAGCAGCCACCGCGGCGGGTTCGACGAGAAAGCCACGACACTGCTTCGTGAAGTTGGACGCGTTGCAAATGCACAAGACTACGAAATTCTAATTGAAGGCGACCTACCGCTAAACATAGCAAATTAATGGGAGGCCGCGACAACGAAGCGCAGCACGGGCGACACCATTGAATTGGCTTTTATTCTATACTATCCTAGCCCACTGACTTCAAGGTGGATTATGAATATCTCGAAAACGCTCTGTACAGCCACGGCCTCAGCCTTGAACGTAATTGCAACAGCACTATTGTTTAGCGCTTCGGAAGCTGCGCTCGAAAACCCTGGTGACCCGTATGACACTTCAGGCATACCCGCGTTATCGATGTATATAGTACTGCTAATAATTTCTACCACATTTTCAGTATTTTTCATGCTTGGAGGAACGATAGCAAACAAGCTGCTCACTGGCAAACTACCCAAGGCCATCAGACTTTTTCTTGAATTTATCCCAACTTTCGCGACAGCAACTCTTGGTATTTTTGTTTCCTTCGCTTACACCGACAACACAATATCGATGAACATGACTGCGCTTATTTATTTCCTATCAGCCGGATTCTCACTTGCTGCTGCGATTTTTCTTCAAAAGAAACCCAGGAAGCGGACCTGACTATCAGGTTCTCGGCTGCAACAGTGGCGGCCTGATCATCAGGAACCGTATGCTCTACGACATTGACGATACGCCGTTGTTTGCTCTCTCTTCGGGCGACCACACCATTGACATCAGCTTTGCACCACCTAACTAGCTTAATGTCAGCATCCAGTGATGCCGTAACGGTTTTTGCCGCGAAGAGAGAGCTTCGGCAATTTACCTACACGCGTCCAGCGCCTGCTCGACATCCGCCAGCAGGTCCTCCACATCCTCCAGCCCCACCGACAAGCGTACCAGCCCCTCCGATATCCCGTGATGCGCCCGCTCCTGCGGCGTATAGCTGGAATGGGTCATGCTCGCCGGGTGCTGCGCCAGCGACTCGGCATCGCCCAGGCTCACCGCCCGGGCAAACAGTTGCAGGGCATTCATGAACCTGCGCCCGGCCTCGATACCGCCCTTGAGCTCGAAGGCGATCATCCCGCCCGGCAAACGCATCTGCCGCTGCGCCAGCTCGTACTGGGCAAACGTCGGCAACCCCGGGTAGTGAATCAGCTCCACCTGCGGCTGCCGAGCCAGAAACTCCGCCACCTGCTGGGCATTGGCGCAATGTCGGTCCATGCGCAGGGCCAAGGTCTTGATCCCGCGCATCAGCAGCGCTGCGTCGTGGGGTGACAGGACCGCCCCGGTCATATCCTTCAACCCTTCCAGGCGGATACGGTCAATCAGCGCCTTGCGTCCCACCACCAGGCCGGCAGTGATATCACCGTGGCCACTGAGGTACTTGGTCGCCGAATGCACCACCAGGTCCGCTCCCAGCTCCAGCGGCCGCTGCAGGTAGGGCGTGCAGTAGGTGTTGTCGACCACCACATGTACATCATGCCCGCGCACCGCCTCGGCCACCGCGGCGATATCCACCAGTTGCATGTTGGGGTTGGCCGGCGTTTCGAAGTAGATCATTCGTGTTTTGCTGTTGATCGCCGACTTCAGGGCCTTGGCATCGTTCAGGTCGACATGGCGGATTTTCACGCCGAATTCGCCAATGCCATGGTGCAGGAAGGCAAAGGTGCAGCCGTACAGCGTGCGCCCGACGATCAGCTCGTCACCGGGCCGCAGCAGGGTCCAGATCGTCGAGGTAATGGCCCCCATGCCCGACGCCAATGCCAGCCCCGCCTCGCCGCCCTCCAGCGAGGCCATGCGCTGTTCCAGCAGGGCCAGGGTCGGGTTGGAGATGCGGCTGTAGAAATGGCCGGGCTCCTCCCCTGCGAAGCACGCAGCGCCGTATTCCACGGTGGGGAAGGCATAGGTAGCGGTCTGGTACACCGGCGGCACCAGGGCGCCGCCGTGGGAAAGCGGGTCGTAGCCATGGTGAATGGCCCGTGTGGAAAAACCGGTGTTGTTATGGGAGTCGCGCATCGCAACAGCCTCTTGTGGTTTGTTATAAGCTTATGCCGCCGAGCTGCCCGATTTTTTCCAAAGTTACCCACGCATCCGCGTGCTTGCTGGAACAAAAACAATAATTACCGGATCAGGAGGGCAAAACATGCCTTCAAGCCTCGACCGCACCGACCGCGCCCTGCTCGCCGCCCTGCAGGACAACGCCCGCCTCACCGTTGCCGAACTGGCCGACAAGGTGGCACTGACCACCTCGCCCTGCTGGCGACGGGTCAAGCTGCTGGAGGACAACGGCTACATCACCGGCTACCAGGCCATCCTCTCGCCCAAGTCGCTGGGGTTTGGCGTGACCGCGTTCGTCAGCATCATGATGGACTCGCACACCAAGGACATGGCGCTGGCGTTCGAGCAGCGGTTGATGGAGATTCCCGAGATTGTCGCCTGCCACAACATTTCCGGGAGGTATGATTTTCTGCTGGAGATCCTGGCGCGGGACCTGGAGTCGTTCGGCGAATTCACCCGCGAAGTGCTGCAGCGGTTACCGGGGGTGAAGGAGATCTATTCGAGTTTTTCCTACAAGGCGGTGAAGGAACGGCGGGTGATACCGGTGTCGGAGAAACATATCTGAACGGCATGCGCGATCCAATTGGGGGCAACTGCCTTGCTCAAAATCGAGAAGCTTGCGCAGTCCCTGTGGGAGCGGCTTCAGCCGCGAACACCGGCACAGCCGGTGCCATCCACCGCGCCGCCTGCTTCGCGGGTGAACCCGCTCCCACAGGTACAGCGTGAGCCCGAAACATGCGCTGTATCTGCGGGAAAGAGGAATAAAAAACCCCGCCGAAGCGGGGTTTTTCTTTCAGGCAGCCTGGCGCTTAGATCGCGCCACGCTGACGCAACACGTCCAGCACCTGCTTCACGCCCTCTTCCACGCTGGTGGCCTGGGTGTCGATCACCAGGTCCGCGTCCAACGGCACATCGTACGGGAAGCTTTCGCCCGGGATGTTGTCGCCACCAGCCGCGTACAGGCCTTGCGGGTCGCGCTCGCGGCAGGCCAGCGGCGAGGCCTGGACGTAAACGGTCACCAGGCGCTCCTTGCCGATCAACGCCTTGGCCTGTTCGCGGCCTTCGGCATCCGGGGCCACGAACGCAGCCAGGGTCAGCAGACCGGCTTCGTTGAACTGGCGCGCTACATGGGCGGCGCGGCGCCAGTTCTCGGTACGGCCGGCGCGGTCCTGCGGCAGGCCCTTGTTCAGGTCGTGGCGCAGGTTCTGGCCATCGAGCACGTACACCGCACGGCCCATGTCGAACAGCTTGCGCTCCACGGCGTAGGCCAGGGTGCTCTTGCCTGCGCCGGACAGGCCGCTGAACAGCACGGTGGCTGGCTGCTGGCCGAAGCGCAGGGCGCGCTCTTCGGTGGCCACATGGCACAGCTTGCCATGATGGCCGGTGCTGCCGTGCGGCAGCACTGGCGGGGCGATGATCATGCCGGCGCCGACAGTGCCGTTGGTCAGGCGGTCGATGACGATGAACGCACCGGTGGTGCGGTTGCTGTCGTAACCGTCCAGGGCGATCGAGGCGTCCAGGGACACCTTGACGCGGCCGATCTCGTTCAGTTGCAGTGCGCTGGCAGCGCCCTGCTCCAGGGTGTTCACATCGACCTTGTGGGTGATGCTGGCAATCGAGCCCGGCACGTAGCTGGTAGCGCGCTTGATGTCGTATTTCTTGCCCGGGAGCATCGGCTCCTCGGCCATCCACACCAGCATGGCGTCAAACTGGTCGGTGACCGGCGGGACGTTGTCGGCATGCACCAGCAGGTCGCCACGGGAGATGTCGATCTCGTCTTCCATGGTCAGGGTCACGGCCTGGCCAGGGCCTGCGTTTTCCAGTTCACCTTCGTAGGTGACGATGGACTTGACGCGGCTGCTCTTGCCCGACGGCAGCACGACGATTTCGTCACCCTTGTGCACCACGCCGCTGGCAATGGTACCGGCGAAGCCACGGAAGTTCAGGTTGGGGCGGTTGACGTACTGCACCGGGAAGCGCAGGTCGGTGAAGTTACGGTCGGCCGACACTTCGACGGTTTCGAGGATTTCCATCAGCGTCGGGCCGGCGTACCACGGCGAACGCTCGCTGGGGTTGACCACGTTGTCACCCTTGAGCGCCGACATCGGCACGAAGTGCAGGCTGCTCGGGGTCAGGTTGATGGCGTCGGCGAACTTCAGGTAGTCGGACTTGATCGACTCGAAGACGTCCTGATCGAAGCCTTTGAGGTCCATCTTGTTGACCGCGACCACGATGTGCTTGATGCCCAGCAACGAGGCAATGTAGCTGTGGCGGCGGGTCTGGGTCTGCACGCCGTAGCGGGCGTCGACCAGGATGATCGCCAGGTCGCAGGTGGACGCGCCGGTGGCCATGTTGCGGGTGTACTGCTCATGGCCCGGGGTATCGGCAATGATGAACTTGCGCTTGGCGGTGGAGAAGTAGCGGTAGGCGACATCAATGGTGATGCCCTGCTCGCGCTCGGCCTGCAGGCCGTCGACCAGCAGTGCCAGGTCGACTTCCTCGCCGGTGGTGCCGACTTTCTTCGAATCACGGGTGATGGCCTCGAGGTGGTCCTCGTAGATCATCTTCGAGTCGTGCAGCAGACGCCCGATCAGGGTGCTCTTGCCGTCGTCAACGTTGCCGCAGGTCAGGAAGCGCAGCAGTTCCTTGCGCTCGTGCTGGGCCAGGTAGGCGAGGATGTCCTCGCTGATCAGATCAGATTGGTGCGACATGGAGTAACCCTGAAATTAGAAGTAGCCTTGGCGTTTCTTGTCTTCCATGGAACCGGCGCCATCGTGGTCGATGACACGGCCCTGGCGTTCGGACGTACGGGTCAGGAGCATTTCCTGAATGATGTCCGTCAGGGTCTCGGCTTCCGACTCGACAGCGCCCGTCAGCGGGTAGCAGCCGAGGGTACGGAAACGCACCTTCTTCTTGACGATGCGCGCTTTCTCTTCATCGGTGAGATGTTCGAGGATGCGCTCGTCGTCGATCATGATCAGGGTGCCGTTCTTCTCGATGACCTCACGCTCGGCGGCGAAGTACAGCGGCACGATCGGGATACCTTCGAGGTAGATGTACTGCCAGATGTCCAGCTCGGTCCAGTTCGACAGCGGGAAGACACGGATCGACTCGCCCTTGTTGACCTTGCCGTTGTACACGTTCCACAGTTCCGGGCGCTGGTTCTTCGGGTCCCAGCGGTGCTTGCTGTCACGGAACGAGTACACGCGCTCCTTGGCCCGCGACTTCTCTTCGTCGCGGCGCGCGCCACCGAAGGCGGCGTCGAAACCATGCTTGTCCAGCGCCTGCTTCAGGCCCTGGGTCTTCATGATGTCGGTGTGCTTGGAGCTGCCATGGGTGAACGGGTTGATGCCCTGCGCCACACCCTCGGGGTTGACGTGGGTGATCAGCTCCAGGCCCATTTCCTCGACCATCTTGTCGCGGAAGCTGTACATCTCCTGGAATTTCCACTGGGTGTCGACGTGCATCACCGGGAACGGCAGCTTGCCCGGGAAGAAGGCCTTGCGCGCCAGGTGCAGCATCACGGCGGAATCCTTGCCGATCGAGTACAGCATCACCGGGTTGTCGAACTCGGCGGCCACCTCGCGGATGATGTGGATGCTCTCCGCCTCCAGCTGTTTCAAGTGCGTCAGTTTGTCGACCATGGCTACTCACGAAAAACGATCTTATGGACGGCCTGCGGGCCGTGTTCGAGCGAGCCACTTTATCACAGCGGCTGCTTCTATTTAGGAGGCCGGCTAGATCGAAAAAGTCTAACGATATGACTGGGGGTTTGGGCTGGAATTGGGCCGCTCTGCGGCCTTTCGCGGGCACGCCCGCTCCCACAGGTGCAGCGCGTACTTGTGGGAGCGGGCGCACCCGCGAAGAAGGCGACGCCGATGTCAGATCGGGTTCGGGCAATCGATGAACAGGTGCTCCACGGCAAACCGCCGCGCCAGGTAATCACCCAGCGCCTGCACCCCATAGCGCTCGGTGGCATGGTGCCCGGCGACAATGAAGCTGACACCATTCTCGCGGGCACTATGATAGGTCTGCTCCGACGCCTCGCCCGTCAGGTACAGGTCTACCCCGGCCGCGATCGCCGTGTCGATGTAGCCCTGCCCGCCCCCGGTGCACCAGCCGACCCGACTGATCATCTGCTCGCCTTCGACCAGCAACGGCTCACGCCCCAGCACCTCCCGCACCCGCCGGGCAAAGTCGCGCGCGGTCACTGGCTCGGCCAGCGAGCCGACCAGCCCGACCACCTTGGGGTTTTCCGGGTCCAGCGGCCCTTCGACGGTGATGTCCAGCTGCCGCGCCAGTTGCACGTTGTTGCCCACATCCGGGTGCACGTCCAGCGGCAGGTGGAAGGCCAGCAGACTGATGTCGTTGTTCAACAGGGTCTTCAGCCGACGCTGCCGGATGCCGGTGACGCACGGGTTCTCACCCTTCCAGAAGTAGCCATGGTGCACCAGCACCAGGTCGGCCTGGGCCTCGACCGCCGCATCCAGCAACGCCTGGCTGGCGGTAACACCGCTGACGATGCGGCTGACCTGCGGCCGGCCTTCTACCTGCAAACCGTTGGGGCAATAATCCTGGATCTTCGCGCTGCCCAGGTAACGCTCGGCTTCCTCGACCAGGGTGTTCAGAGCGACAGCCATGAAAATCTCCTCGAAATCTGCGTTTTTCTCGGGCACAACGCCCATGCAACGCCCGTATAATGCCGGCCATTATGAGCCGTCGCCGGCACTGGGGGAACCGGTGTATGATCGCGCGCGCTCATGCCCCACCGCGCGGCCACCGTACCCGCTCTTTCCAGGATTCATTCATGTTCAAGGCTTTGCGTTACTTTGGCTGGCCCCTGCTTACCGGCCTACTGATCGCCATGCTGATCATCCAGCGCTTCCCGGAATGGGTCGGCCTGCCCAGCCAGGACGTCAACCTGCAGCAGGCACCGCAGACCTCGCGGATCATGCAAGGCCCGGTGTCCTACGCCGATGCCGTGACCCTGGCCGCCCCGGCGGTGGTCAACCTGTACACCACCAAGGTGGTGAACAAGAGCGCCCACCCGCTGTTCGAAGACCCGCAGTTCCGCCGTTTCTTCGGTGACAACCTGCCCAAGCAGCGCCGCTGGGAATCGAGCCTGGGCTCGGCGGTGATCATGAGCCCCGAGGGCTACCTGCTGACCAACAACCACGTCACCAGTGGCGCCGACCAGATCGTCGTCGCCCTGAAGGATGGCCGCGAAACCTTGGCCCGGGTGATTGGTAGCGACCCGGAAACCGACCTGGCGGTGCTGAAGATCGACCTGAAGAGCCTGCCAGCGATCACCATCGGCCGCTCCGACAACATTCACATCGGCGACGTGTCGCTGGCCATCGGCAACCCGTTCGGCGTCGGCCAGACCGTGACCATGGGCATCATCAGCGCCACCGGCCGCAACCAGCTGGGCCTGAACAACTACGAAGACTTCATCCAGACCGACGCGGCGATCAACCCGGGCAACTCCGGGGGTGCGCTGGTGGATGCCAACGGCAACCTGATCGGCATCAACACCGCGATCTTCTCCAAATCCGGTGGTTCGCAGGGCATCGGTTTTGCCATCCCGGTAAAACTGGCGCTGGAGGTGATGAAGTCGATCGTCGAGCACGGCCAGGTCATCCGTGGCTGGCTGGGCATCGAGGTACAGCCGCTGAGCCAGGAACTGGCCGAGTCGTTCGGCATGAAGGACCGCCCGGGCATCGTGGTGGCGGGAATCTTCCGCGAGGGGCCGGCGGCGAAGGCCGGGCTGCAGCTGGGTGACGTGATCCTGAGCATCAACGGCGAGCCAGCCGGTGACGGGCGCAAATCGATGAACCAGGTGGCGCGGATCAAGCCCAACGAGAAGATCACCATCGAGGTGATGCGCAATGGGCAGCAATTGAAGCTGATCGCCGAGGTGGGGCTGCGGCCGCCACCGGCGCCGGCAGTCGCCAAAGAAGAAGAGAAGTAACGCTGCAATCCTGGCTGTTTCGCAAACCTGTGGGAGCGGCCTTGCGTCGCGATGGGGCGCGTAGCGGCCCCAGGATTTCAGCTTCGCAGCATATATCCCTGGGGCCGCTTTGCGGCCCTTTCGCGACGCAAGGCCGCTACCACAGTGGACCGCGTCAGCGGCCCCTCTTGCATCAATGCAGGATCTGGCTCAGGAACAACTTGGTCCGGTCACTGCGCGGCCGGTCGAAGAAGTCATCCGGCGCCGCCTGCTCGACGATCTCGCCCTTGTCCATGAAGATCACCCGGTTCGCCACGGTCCGGGCAAAGCCCATCTCGTGGGTCACGCAAAGCATGGTCATGCCATCTTCGGCCAGGCCCACCATGGTATCGAGCACTTCCTTGACCATTTCCGGGTCCAGCGCCGAGGTCGGTTCGTCGAACAGCATGATCTTCGGCTTCATGCACAACGCACGGGCAATCGCCACACGCTGCTGCTGGCCACCGGACAACTGCCCAGGGTACTTGTGCGCCTGCTCCGGAATACGCACCCGCTCCAGGTAATGCATGGCGATTTCCTCGGCCTTGCGCCGGGGCATCTTGCGCACCCACATCGGTGCCAGGGTGCAGTTCTCCAGGATGCTCAGGTGCGGGAACAGGTTGAAGTGCTGGAACACCATGCCCACCTCACGGCGGATCGCCTCGATCTGCTTGAGATCGTTGGTCAGCTCCACGCCATCGACCACAATGCGCCCCTGCTGGTGCTCTTCCAGGCGGTTGAGGCAACGGATAGTGGTGGACTTGCCCGAGCCGGACGGCCCGCACAGCACGATGCGCTCACCCTGGCGCACGTTCAGGTTGATGTCCTTGAGCACATGGAACTGGCCGTACCACTTGTTCACGCCCTGCATCTGGATGATGCCTTCGGGGCCGGCAGGCTGCTTGATCGCTTCACTCATTTCGAAACTCCTAACGCTTGTGGCCAGTGTCCAGCTTGCGCTCCAGATGCATGGAGTAGCGGGACATACCGAAACAGAAAATCCAGAACACCAGGGCGGCGAACACGTAGCCCTCGGTAGCCATGCCCAGCCAGGCCGGGTCGGCGGCAGCTTGCTTGACGCTGTTCAGCAGGTCGAACAGGCCGATGATGATCACCAGGCTGGTGTCCTTGAACAGGGCAATGAAGGTGTTGACGATGCCAGGGATCACCAGCTTGAGCGCCTGCGGCAGAATCACCAGGCCCATCGCCCGCCAGTAACCCAGGCCCATGGCCGCGGCGGCTTCGTACTGGCCCTTGGGGATAGCCTGCAGGCCGCCCCGCACCACCTCGGCGATGTACGCCGACTGGAACAGGATCACGCCGATCATCGCCCGCAGCAGCTTGTCGAAGCTCATGCCCTCGGGCAGGAACAAAGGCAGCATCACCGACGACATGAACAGCACCGTGATCAACGGCACGCCGCGCCAGAACTCGATGAAGGTCACGCACACCACCTTCACCGCCGGCATCTTCGAACGCCGCCCCAAGGCCAGCAGGATGCCCAGCGGCAAGGCGCCGACGATGCCCACGGTGGCGATCACCAGGGTCAGCATCAGCCCGCCCCACTGGCTGGTCGCTACGTTTTCCAGGCCCAGGACGCCCCCGTGCAGCAGGGTGTAGGCCAGCACGGGGTACAGCACCAGGAAGCCCAGGCCATAGAAGGCCTTGCGCGGGAAACGCTTGATGAACAGTGGCGCGGTGCCGAGCACGGCAAGCCACACGGTCAGGTCCACGCGCCAGCGCAGCTCGGCCGGGTAGTAGCCGTACATGAACTGGCCGAAGCGCTGCTGCACGAACACCCAGCAGGCGCCCTCCTTGGTGCAGTCGGCACGGGTGGTGCCGACCCAGTTGGCGTCAAGCAACGCCCACTGCAGCAACGGCGGCACGATCAGCCACACCAGATAGATGGCGAACAGGGTCAGCAGCGTGTTGAGCCAGCTGGAGAACAGATTGGCACGCATCCATGCGAGCACGCCGACGGTTTTCACCGGTGGCGGCATATCGGGTTTGAAAACATGGGCATTCACGGGCGTATCCTCACCGCTCGATCAGCGCAATGCGCTTGTTGTACCAGTTCATCAGCAGCGAAATGCTGATGCTGATGGCGAGATAGACACTCATGGTGATGGCGATCACCTCGATGGCCTGGCCGGTCTGGTTGAGCACGGTACCGGCGAACAGCGAAACCATCTCCGGGTAGCCGATACCGGCCGCCAGCGACGAGTTCTTCGCCAGGTTCAGGTACTGGCTGGTCAGCGGCGGAATGATCACCCGCAGTGCCTGGGGGATGATCACCTTGCGCAGGGTCGGGCCCTCGCGCAGGCCCAGCGAGCGCGCGGCCTCGGTCTGGCCATGGCTGACCGAACGGATACCGGAGCGCACGATTTCGGCGATGAACGCTGCGGTATAGATGGTCAACGCCAGGGTCAACGCCAGCAGCTCGGGGATCAGCACCCACCCGCCGACGAAGTTGAATCCTTTCAATTGCGGCACTTCCCAGTGCACCGGGCTGCCGAACAGCAGTACGCAAACGCCCGGAATGGCGATGAACAGCGCCAGCCCCACCCAGAACTTGTGGAACGGTACACCGGTCTCGTCGAAGCGCTTGTTGGCAAAGCGCACCATTACCACGATGGCCAGCAGCGCCAGGACTAGGGCCACGACGAACGGCCAGAAGCCTTCGGCCATGGACGCGCCGGGCATGTTAAGGCCACGGTTGCTGATGAAGAAGGTGTCGTCGATATTGATACTGCCCCGCGGTCCCGGCAGGGTCAGGAACACGGCGAAGTACCAGAACAGGATCTGCAACAACGGCGGGATGTTGCGGAAGGTCTCCACATACACGGTCGCCAGCTTGTTGATCATCCAGTTCGGCGACAACCGCGCCACACCGATGATGAAGCCGAGGATGGTCGCCAGCACCACACCGATGAAGGTCACCAGCAGGGTGTTGAGCAGGCCGATGACGAACACCCGCGCATAGCTGTCGGATTCCACATAGGGAATCAGGTGCTGGGCGATGCCGAAGCCGGCACTGCGGTCGAGAAAGTCGAAGCCCGAGGTGATACCCCGGTGTTGCAGGTTGGTTTGCGTGTTGTGGAACAGGTACCAGCCCAGGCCGACCACGAAGACGATCGTGAGGATCTGGAACAGCCACGCGCGCACACGCGGATCGTTAAGGGACAAGCCCTTGGGTGCGCCGATTTGATTTTGCATGAAGTGCCCCGGACAGTAGGGATTCGAACAGCCTGCGGCGGCGGGATGCCGCCGCAGGGTGCAGCCATCAGCGCACAGGTGGCGCGTACTGGATGCCGCCGTTGTTCCACAGGGCGTTCATGCCACGGTCGATCTTCAGGTCGGTGCTCTGGCCCAGGTTCTTCTCGAACACTTCGCCGTAGTTACCGACTTGCTTCACGATTTGCACTACCCAGTCCTTGGGCAGCTTGAGGTCCTTGCCGTACTCACCATCCGCGCCCAGCAGGCGGGCTACGTCCGGGTTCTTGGTGCTCTTGGCTTCGGCCTCGACATTCTTCGAGGTGATGCCCGCCTCTTCGGCGTTGAGCATGGCGAACAGGGTCCACTTGACGATGCTGAACCATTCTTCGTCGCCCTTGCGCACCACCGGGCCCAGCGGTTCCTTGGAGATGGTTTCCGGCAGTACCACGTACTCGGTCGGCGCGGCCAGCTTGGAGCGCTGGGCGAACAGCTGCGACTTGTCCGAGGTCAGCACGTCGCAACGGCCCGACTCCAGCGACTTGGCGCTTTCGTCCGAGGTGTCGAAGGTGATCGGGGTGTACTTCAGGCCATTGGCGCGGAAGTAGTCCGATACGTTCAGCTCGGTGGTGGTACCGGCCTGGATGCAGATAGTCGCGCCATCGAGTTCCTTGGCGCTGGATACACCCAGCTTTTTGTTGGCCAGGAAGCCAACGCCGTCGTAGTAGGTAACACCGGCGAATACCAGGCCCATGCCGGCATCACGCGAGCTGGTCCAGGTGGTGTTGCGCGACAGCACGTCGACTTCGCCCGACTGCAGGGCGGTAAAGCGTTCCTTGGCGTTGAGCTGGCTGAACTTGACCTTGGTGGCATCGCCGAACACGGCGGCGGCCACGGCGCGGCACACGTCGGCGTCGATACCAACGATCTTGCCCTGCGCATCAGGTACCGAGAAGCCTGGAAGACCGTCGCTCACGCCACACTGGACGAAGCCCTTCTTCTTTACCGCATCGAGGGTGGCGCCGGCCTGGGCGTTGCTCACGGCGCCCAGCGCGGCGGCAGCGGTCAGGACTGCCAGGGTGGTTTTCAACATCTTCATTCACAACCTCCAAATCGCTCTTGTTGTATCGAGCCGGAATTGCACCGCACCCTTTTGAGGCGTGTCCGACCCGTATTGGCTTGTTATTGGGTCAAATGGCGCAATGGACTGTTCTGTGACAGCCTTCGCGTGCTAAGGGTGTTACCGTCACGGCCTGCCCTTTGCATCACAGGTTGAATTGCAAAGCGCGTACCAAAATTTCTGGCTGTAGCGTTTAAGCGCTCGTCAAGTAGGGAAAGTTGTATCGTTGCGACATTCTTTTTCAGACAATCATTTCCAGCGCCTTCTTTTCACGCACGCCATAACAAGACCCGCACACTTTCGGAGCAGTCATGACCAACCCGTTGATTCTCGAACCGCAGAAAACCGCAGACGCCTGTGTGATCTGGTTGCACGGTCTGGGTGCCGACCGTTACGACTTCCTACCAGTGGCCGAATTCATGCAGGAACGCCTGCTCAGCACCCGTTTCGTCATGCCCCAGGCACCCACC
>NZ_JAFGYJ010000206.1:0-561 GCF_017490805.1 Pseudomonas sp. 43(2021) | reverse complement strand
GAATAAGGGTTACGGATATCGGCGACGAGCATGCCGATCAGGCGCGTACGTCCGCGTTTCAGGCCGCGCGCCATCTGGTTGGGGCGGTAGCCGAGTTCGGCAATCGCGCGCTCGATGCGCAGGGCAATGGCATCTGAGAGCAGGGCGCGGTCATCGCCGATAAAACGCGAGACGCTGGCCTTGGACACCCCAGCGCGTACGGCGACGTCGAGCATGGTCACGCGGCTGCGCTGGGCAGTGGAGAAGTCATTCACGGCTTTCTTCTTTTTGTCTGAAACCGGTTTCAGGAAACACCACTTTCTTTGGGTGCGTCAAGTGAAGACCTGGCTGCTGGTGAAAGGATAGGCGCCCATTTCCGACAGACGGTAGCGACACCTGTCAGATCTGACAGTTGGCGAATCTTAGGGGGAGGCGCTTAATTCGCTCAGCGGATCAGCAATCGTTTTTATAAACGGAACTTGAGTTGGTATGGTGGATGGAAATCATGAGTTCAGTCGATACCTCCAGAAATAGTTCTCGGAACGGTATATTTGCCGCACCACTCTCAGTCGAGGGTATCGA
>NZ_JAFGYJ010000205.1:0-563 GCF_017490805.1 Pseudomonas sp. 43(2021) | reverse complement strand
ATTATCATCTCCAATTGGTGCTTGTTCTGATCCATAAATTGTTCTTCCGTACACACTTCTCATATATTGTTTATGATTTTGTTCAAGTCGAATCACACTTTGTCTTAATTCTTTCAGTGTTTCCCATAACGAATGTCGATCTTCAATTATAAAATTTTCCATTCGGTTTGATTGTTGATTGATTCGATTCGATTGCAAATGTTTCTTTTCGCATAATTCGATTAATAAGTCAATTTTGTCGATGTTAGTAAAAAATATTGTTTGAATTCGTTCAATTTCCCTGTCAGGATCAATGTGTAAAGTTAAGTCAGTTGGAACTAATGGAGTCACTGGACAACATCCAGCTGCATTTTCGCTTGTCAATTTACAACTAATAAAATAAATTAAAAATTAATAATGATAATTATTAATTAATAAATAAAACAAACATACCAAAGCCATTGTCCTCCAATATAAGCTGAAGGATGATACTCTTTTAATCGATTTCTATTTGTTTGACAAACTTTTGTAAACAAATCAAGCCACTCTTTTTCTTCTACACAATTGTTCGCTTGAATATATAA
>NZ_JAFGYJ010000204.1:0-563 GCF_017490805.1 Pseudomonas sp. 43(2021) | reverse complement strand
CAGTAGCGGCGGTTCGTTACGTCATATGTCGAATCGGCAGCCGGCAAAAGTGGTCCAGGAAATTTCAGATGGCTCGATTGGAATTCGCAGCTGCGTAGGACGTGTGCGCAGTAAACGGAAATTCGTTGCGGCCTTGCAGGACGGGTAGCAATTGCGATGGATGCGACGGGACCTATTTGTGGTAATTATCCTCAATGCCTGTAGGGAATGTCTCTCGATGCAAATGAGTGTAAAAGTTGCCATCCCTTGAAGCAAGTGACTGGGATATCGTGCGTGTTCTAAAAATTCGAACAGCGAAAACTGGACTTGCCCATGAATAAAGTGCTGATCGTGGATGACCACCCCGTCATTCGACTTGCGGTACGTATGCTGATGGAACGGCATGGCTACGAAGTCATTGCAGAAACGGATAATGGCGTTGATGCACTACAAATTGCTCGTGAACAAATACCGGATCTTGTCATTCTGGATATTGGAATACCCAAACTCGATGGACTGGAAGTTATTGCTCGCCTGACTTCCACCGCCATGCCGGTGAAAGTGCTGGTGCTGACTTCCCAGGC
>NZ_JAFGYJ010000203.1:0-563 GCF_017490805.1 Pseudomonas sp. 43(2021) | reverse complement strand
CTTTTTTCCGGCTCAGTCATCGCCCAAGCTGGCGCTATCTGGGCATCGGGGAGGAAGAAGCCCGTGCCTTTTCCCGCGAGGTTGAAGCGGCATGGAAAGAGTTTGCCGAGGATGACTGCTGCTGCATTGACGTTGAGCGAAAACGCACGTTTACCATGATGATTCGGGAAGGTGTGGCCATGCACGCCTTTAACGGTGAACTGTTCGTTCAGGCCACCTGGGATACCAGTTCGTCGCGGCTTTTCCGGACACAGTTCCGGATGGTCAGCCCGAAGCGCATCAGCAACCCGAACAATACCGGCGACAGCCGGAACTGCCGTGCCGGTGTGCAGATTAATGACAGCGGTGCGGCGCTGGGATATTACGTCAGCGAGGACGGGTATCCTGGCTGGATGCCGCAGAAATGGACATGGATACCCCGTGAGTTACCCGGCGGGCGCGCCTCGTTCATTCACGTTTTTGAACCCGTGGAGGACGGGCAGACTCGCGGTGCAAATGTGTTTTACAGCGTGATGGAGCAGATGAAGATGCTCGACACGCTGCAGAACACGCAGCTGCAGAGC
>NZ_JAFGYJ010000202.1:0-564 GCF_017490805.1 Pseudomonas sp. 43(2021) | reverse complement strand
ACCTTCCGCCGCGCCGTGCTCAAGGATGAAGCGGTGGAAAGCGTGGCCGGGTTCATCGGCGGCAACAACGGCACCAACAACGCCTTCATGATCGTGCGCCTGAAGCCGATCAAGGAACGCCAGCTGTCGGCGCAGAAAGTCATCGAACGCCTGCGCAAGGAAATGCCCAAGGTGCCCGGGGCGCAGTTGATGCTGATGGCCGACCAGGATCTGCAGTTTGGTGGCGGCCGCGAGCAGACCAGTTCGCAATACACCTACATCCTGCAAAGCGGCGACCTCGCCGAGCTGCGCAAGTGGTTCCCGAAAGTGGTCACCGCGTTGCGTGCCTTGCCCGAGCTGACCGCCATCGACGCCCGCGAAGGTGCCGGGGCGCAACAGGTGACGCTGATTGTCGATCGTGATCAGGCGAAACGCCTGGGGGTCGACATGAACATGGTCACCGCCGTGCTCAACAACGCCTACAGCCAGCGGCAGATTTCGACGATCTACGACAGCCTCAACCAGTATCAGGTGGTGATGGAGGTCAATCCGAAATATGCCCAGGATCCGGTGACACTCAAGCAG
>NZ_JAFGYJ010000201.1:0-565 GCF_017490805.1 Pseudomonas sp. 43(2021) | reverse complement strand
CGCTCCCACATGGATTCGGTACTTCTGTGTGCGAGCCTGCTCGCGAAGGGGCCTGACCTGCCAAAGCAAATCCGCCTACAAACTCAACACTCCGCTATACAACCCATAAGCCGCCAGCCCCGCCCCGATCACCACGCAGGCAAAAATCCCTTTCTCCACCGTGGTGAAAACCGGCTGGCCCTGTTCACGCTTGGCCTTGGCAAACAGAATCACCCCCGGCGCATACAGCAGCGCCGACAGCAGCAGGTATTTCACCCCACCGGCGTACAACAACCACACCGCATAGATCAGGGCGATACCGCCAATCAGCAGATCCTTGGTGCGCTCGGCCGACGCGTGTTCGTAGGTTTCGCCGCGCCCGCTGAGCAGTACCGCGTAGGCCGCTGACCACAGGTACGGCACCAGAATCATCGACGAGGCCAGGTAAATCAGACTGGTGTAAGTGCCCGCCGAAAAAAGCGTGATCAGCAGGAAAATCTGGATCATCACATTGGTCAGCCACAGCGCATTGACCGGCACGTGGTTCTTGTTTTCCTTCTTCAGGAACGCCGGCATGGTCTTGTCC
>NZ_JAFGYJ010000200.1:0-566 GCF_017490805.1 Pseudomonas sp. 43(2021) | reverse complement strand
ATCGCATGAGCATGCGGGGATCTTTATGACCCGTGATTTTCGTCAACTCATGCAAAGGAAAGATCGAGGCCAGGCGAGACGTGGCTTCGTGGCGTAGATCGTGAAACCGGAGGTCTGTCAAAAATTTTGGATTGGGCCGCCGGCCGGCTTCTTTGCAGATATCAAGATATTTGGCTCTCGCGCGAGCCACCGCGCGCTCGAAGGCCCGAGTAACAGCATCGGCCCGGATCGTGAATACGCGATCGGCACGGGCGATTTCGTCGTGCTCGAGGGTCTTCTTGCCGGCGCTGGCTTGTGTGTCCCGTAGTGCTTGTAACACTGCGACCGCGCGGGGAGACAGAGGCACGTCGCGAGCATCTCCGTTTTTTGTTGCGGGTAAGTGTGCGACGCGGCGTTTGAGGTCGACGTGTTGCCATTGCAGCGACACAATTTCGCTTCGACGCATGGCTGTTTCCGTCGCCAGCCATACGATTGCCGGTAGCAGTTCTGAGTTGCTGGCGGCTAAAGCCAGTTCGATCTCGCCATCTTCCGCACCGCGCTCGGATTCCGGCTCATCATCTTTTTTC
>NZ_JAFGYJ010000199.1:0-567 GCF_017490805.1 Pseudomonas sp. 43(2021) | reverse complement strand
CGCTTCAGGGCGCCAGGCGCTCTCGTTGGTCAGCATCACCTGACTGATCGACAGGCCATAGGTGGCGCAATGACCGAGCAAATCCTTGGCACTTTTGAACGGGAAGGTCAGCGGCGTGGCGTCTTCGACGATGCGATCGGCGCCGGCGGCATCTTCATCGACAACGCAACCACCGCCGACCGAGTAGTACTCGCGACTGCGGATCTGAATCCCCGCCGCATCGAAGGCGCGAAAGATCATGCCGTTGGGGTGATAGGCCAACGGTTTGCGGATCATCGCCAGATGTTCTTTCTCGTTGAACGCGATGCTGTGTTCACCGAGCAGATTCAGTCGGCCATTGCCGCGAATTTCTTGCAGGCGCGCGGCGACGGTCTCGGTGTCGACAGTGTCCGGATGTTCGCCTTCGAGGCCGAGCAGCACGGCTTTGTCGCTACCGTGACCTTTACCGGTAGCACCGAGCGAACCGTACAGCTCGACACGCACGCTGGCGGTGCTGGTCAGCAGGTTTTCCCGGCGCAGCCCTTCGGCGAAACGCGCAGCAGCGCGCATCGGGCCGACGGTGTGGGA
>NZ_JAFGYJ010000198.1:0-567 GCF_017490805.1 Pseudomonas sp. 43(2021) | reverse complement strand
ACCAGGTGCTGGACCAGGAAACGGCGATGATCGTCGTCGAGGAACTGGGCCACCGCGCGCTCGCCGCGAAGCTCGACGATCCGGAGGCGCTCCTCGTCGAGGGCGAGATCGGCAGCGATGCGGAGCAACTGCCGCGTCCGCCCGTCGTCACCGTCATGGGCCACGTCGACCACGGCAAGACCTCGCTGCTCGACTACATCCGTCGCGCGAAGGTCGCGGCCGGCGAAGCGGGCGGCATCACGCAGCACATCGGCGCGTATCACGTCGAAACGCCGGGCGGCGTCGTCACGTTCCTCGACACGCCGGGCCACGAGGCGTTCACCGCCATGCGTGCGCGCGGCGCGAAGGCGACCGATATCGTCATTCTGGTGGTCGCGGCCGACGACGGCGTGATGCCGCAGACGAAGGAAGCGATCTCGCACGCGAAGGCGGGCGGGGTGCCGATCGTCGTCGCGATCAACAAGATCGACAAGCCGGAGGCGAACCCCGATCGCGTGAAGCAGGAACTGGTCGCGGAAGGCGTCGTGCCGGAAGAGTACGGCGGCGACTCGCCGTTCGTGCCGGTAT
>NZ_JAFGYJ010000197.1:0-567 GCF_017490805.1 Pseudomonas sp. 43(2021) | reverse complement strand
CGCAGTGTTGTGCTCGACAGTCGCATCGTCCTCGCCAGCGGCAAGCTGCTGGTCAATGCCGAGGATGATCTGCTGCTTGGCAGCGGCGCGCAGGTGGACATGGCGGGCCGGGTTCTGCCGTTCAATGATGTGCAGAAATACAGCTGGGGCGGCGACGTGTCGTTGCAGAGCAACAACGGCAATATTCGTCAGTTGGCGGGCTCGCGAATCGATCTGTCCGCCGTCAACAATCAGGCCGGCCAATTGAGCGTTGTGGCCCTGGCCACTGACGCTGGACAGGTTGATCTGCAAGGGCAGATTGGCGGCAGCAGCAGTGGCTATTACGACGCGGGCGGCACGTGGGTGCCGTACAAGGCCGGTGGCGTGGACATTCGCGCCCAGCGCCTGGCGGGTGATTTGAGCCAGGCCTTTGCCAGCCTTAACCTGCGCTTGAATGCCGGCGGGGTAGTGGGCAGTCGAAGCTTCCAGTTCAAGCAGGGCGATCTGCGTATCGGTAACGAACTCAAAGCGGGCGAAGTCAATGTCTCGGTGGACAACGGCAACCTGACCGTGGACGGGGTGATCGAT